>NZ_QWFB01000039.1:0-46630 GCF_003576205.1 Achromobacter sp. K91
AGATGTGTATAAGAGACAGGCGCGGCGGCGGGCTGCTTGGCTGCGCTCATGATGCGAGGTTGGCCTCGATGATCTTGCTGATCATGGCGTCGACTTCGTCATGGGCCGGCTCGAAGGCGCGCGTCGACCAGGCCGGCTCCTTGCGTTCGGCCTGCGTCAGCGGTTCGCCTTCCTGCTTGCCCACGTCCACTTCCACGTCCATCGACAGGCCCACGCGCAGCGGGTGCTTCTTCAGGTCCTCGGGGTCCAGCGCGATGCGCACCGGCACGCGTTGCACCACCTTGATCCAGTTGCCGGTGGCGTTCTGCGCGGGCAGCAGGGCGAAGGCGCTGCCGGTGCCGGCGTCCAGGCCGGCGATGGTGCCGTGGTAGGTGACCGAGCTGCCGTACAGGTCGGCCACCATCTTGGCCGGCTGGCCGATGCGCATCTTGCGCAGCTGGCCTTCCTTGAAATTGGCCTCGATCCACACCTGGTCCAGCGGCACCACCGTCATCAGGGCCGAACCGGGCGCGACGCGCTGGCCGACCTGCACGCTGCGCCGGGCCACCACGCCACCCACCGGAGCGGGCAGCACGGTGCGCGATTGCGCCAGCCAGGCGTTGCGCAGGCCGGCTGCGGCCTGCTGCACGTCGGGGTGGTCGGCGACCGTGGTGCCCTGGGTCAACGCCTGGTTGGTGGCCAGCTTGGCGCGGGAGGCTGCCAGCGCGGCGCGGGCTTGCGCCAGGCCTGACTGGGCGGACTTCAGCGCGGCTTCGGCATGCAGGATCTCTTCGCCGCTGACGCCGCCGGACTTGGCCAGTTGCTGGCGGCGGTTGACGTCGCTTTGCGCGCGGGTCAGTTCGGCCTGGGCGCGCAGGATGTCGGCGTTGCGCAGGTCGACGTCGGCGGCCAGGGCGTCGTTCTGGACGTAGATGGTGCGCACCTGGCGCACCGTTTGCGCAAGTTTGGCCTGGGCCTGCTGCAAGGCCACGTCGGTGTCGGCCGGGTCCAGGCGCACCAGCGGCTGGCCGGCGGCCACGGTTTCCGTGTCGTCGGCCTCGATGGCCACGACCGTGCCGGGCACTTGCGGCGTGATCTGCACCAGGTTGCCATGCACGTAGGCGTCGTCGGTGCTCTCGAAATGAGCGCCGAAGAGCGCCCACCAGATGCCGTAAGCGATCGCGATGAGGATGAAGGCGCCGGTTGCCAGCAGCAGCAGGCGTTTGCGGGCGGGATTGGCGGCGGGAGTGGCTGCGGTCATGACGTCTGAGTCCGGGGAGCGTTCAATGGGTGGAGTTCGTGGCGGGGGCCGGCTCGGCCGCGGGGGCGTAGCCGCCGCCCAGCGCATTGGCGAGATTGGCGTCCAGCTGATAGGCGCGGATGCGCAGATCGGTGTCCAGTCGCGCCTGTGTCAGCACGCCGGTCTGCGCAATGAGCACGGAGATGTAGTTGCCCATGCCGGCCTTGTAGCGCTTGACCGCCAGGTCATAGGCGGCGTCGATGGCTTCGCGGGCCTGGCGCTGCTGGGCCTTTTCCTGGTCCAGCAGGCGCAAGCCGTCGAGCGCATCGGCCACCTGGTGCACGGCGTCCAGCACGGTCTGGTTGTAGTCCGACACCGCGAGGTCGGCGTCGGCGCGCCGGCCCGCCAGGTTGGCGTTCAATTCGCCGCCGTGGAAGATCGGCAGCGTGACCGCCGGGCCGAAGCCGGCCATGCGGGCATCCGCGCCCAGCAGATTGCCGGTGCCCATGGCCTGGAAGCCGACGAACGCCGCCAGGTTCACATTGGGGTAGAACTCGGCCTTGGCGCTGTCGATGGCGTGGCGGGCGGCTTCGGCGCGCCATTTCGCGGCGGTGACGTCGGGGCGATGGCCCAGCAGGTCCAGCGGCACGTTGGCGGGCACGCCGCCGGCGGGAGCGGTCAGCGCCACCGGCTGCAAGGATTGCCCGCGTTGCGGACCGGCCCCGGCCAGCGCGGCGACCTGATTGCGCAGCTGCGCCAACGTGGTGTCGGTCTGGGTCAGTTCCACCTTGCCGGCGGCCAGCGACGATTCCGCCTGTTTGACTTCCACCTGGGTGTCCAGCCCGGCCGTGTAGCGGCCTTGGGTCAGTGACAGCACCTCGGCGCGTTGGGCCAGCACGCGGTTGAGCACGTCACGCTGGGCAAAGGCGTTCTGCAGATTCAGGTAGGCGCGGACCAGGGCGCCGGCCAGCAGATTGCGCGCCGCCTGCGCATCGGCCGCGGCGGCGGCTTGCTGCGATACGGCCGCTTGCAGGCGCGACCGGTTCTTGCCCCAGAAGTCCAGCTCATAGCTGAAGTCCAGCGCCAGCCGGTTGTCGCTGACGACCGAGCCGCCCATGGGAGCGGGGTAGATGTAGTCCTTGGACAGGTGTTCGCGGGTCAGCGTGTAGTTGGCGTCCACCCGGGGCAGTAGCGGGGCGCGTGCGATGCCGACGGCGGCATTGGCCTTGGCCAGGCGCGCTTGCGCCGCGCTCATCGAGGGGTTGTTGGCCAAGCCCTCGTCCAGCAAGGCATTGAGCTGCGGATCGCCGTAGCGCTGCCACCATTGGGTTTCGGGCCAGACGGTGTCCTGGCTGGTGAGCCCCAGCTTGGCGCCGTCCAGCGCGGCCACCGGCTCGGAGCCGGATTCCATCAATGCGCAACCGCTCAGGGCCAGCACCAATACGGTAGTGAGAAGGCGTTTCATCCTGACTGTTTGCTGAAAGTAATTGATTGATCTGTATTTGCCTAGGCAATCATTATGCCAAATAAAACCCCGAAAGCCGGGGTTCGCTGGCGGACCTTAGCGGTTTGGGGGGGCTGACGAGGCGGAGCCGTTGGCGATCATCCGGCGCAGCAGGTGCTTGAGCTGCGCGACTTCGTCGCTGGAAAACCCGCGCAGGTGGTAATTCAGTACCCGCGCGATATTGGGCGGGATCGCGCGCGCCTTGGCCTCGCCGATCTCGGTGAGTTCGATCTTGACGACCCGGCGGTCTGTCTGGCACCGGTTGCGGCGCAGCAGTCCCTTGGCTTCCAGCCGGTCCAACGCGCGGGTCATGGCGCCCGTGTCCATGCCTGTAAGTCTGGCGAGTTCAGCGGGCGTATCGGCGCGGCCCTGGAACACCAGCAGCACCGGACGC
Source organism: Achromobacter sp. K91 (assembly GCF_003576205.1). Classification (NCBI taxonomy): domain Bacteria; kingdom Pseudomonadati; phylum Pseudomonadota; class Betaproteobacteria; order Burkholderiales; family Alcaligenaceae; genus Achromobacter; species Achromobacter sp. K91. Next base: position 3,118 of record NZ_QWFB01000039.1, read on the forward strand.
CATTGCATCGCGGTGAGTTCCAGCGGGGCCATTTCCTGGTCCAGCATCCGGTTCAGGGAATTGGAAACCAGTTTGATCAGGAAGCCGGCGTTTTCATCCATTACGCAGCTGGCGTCTGCGCGGTAATGGACGGGTCCGTCGGACGGAGAAGGGGGAGGCGCAGCAGTCATATGCGCCGAATTTTACTGCCTAGTCAGTTATTGTCAAGGCTGCGTTTTCGCCGCGATGTCCGGCTGTGCGGCGGGCGCCTGCTTGCGCAGGCCCGACCAGACGATGGCGGCCACGATCAGGGCGGCGCCCGCCATCATGCGCGGCGTGGGCTCCTGGCTGAATAGCGCCCAGGCGAAGGCGATGGCATAGACCGGCTCCAGCGCGATGACCAATCCGGCGCTGCGCGCGTTCAGCCGCGTCAGGCTGGACACGAACAGATAGTGCGACAAGCCGGTGCAGAAAATGCCCAGCAGCGCCAGCCAGAACCAGTCCAGCGCAGGCAGCGCAGGCAACTGGGATACGGCGAAGGGCAGCATTACCAACGCCACGATCAGGTTCTGCCAGCAGGCCACCTGCATCGGGTCCATGCCCGAGGCCGAACGGCGGTTGCTCAGCGCCAGCAGCGCGAAGCTCAGGCCCGACAACAGGCCCCAGGCCAGGCCGATGGTGCCCTGGTCGGCCAGGTCGAACGCGGGCGTGACCAGCACCAGGCCTGCAGTCACCAGGCCCAGCAGCAGCCATTCGGTCGGACGGATGCGTTCCCGGAAGAGCAGGCCCTCGAACAAGGTGATGAAAGCGGGGAAGCTGGCGAAACCCAGCGTGGCGATGGCGATGCCGCCGACTTTCACGGCGATGAAGAAAGTGACCCAGTGGCCCGCCAGCAGGGCGCCGGACACCACCAGCACGAACAGCTGCGCCGGCGTCAGGGCGCCCAGGAGCGGCTTGCGGCGCATGCGGGCGAACAGCCCCAGCGCGAGCACCGCGAAGACGGCCCGGCCCAGCGTGATCACGGCGGCGCTGGCCTGGATCAATTCGCCGAACACGCCGGTCAGGCCGAAAAGCACGGCGGCAACGTGGATGTAGGTGAGGGCGCGGTGTCGGGTCATGCGTGAGGCAGGCGTATGGCGAAGAAAGCGTGGGTAAAGGCGTGCGGTGTTTTTGCACTGAACATAAAATCATCGCATGAATCGCCTTGCCAAGCTTTCGCCGTCCTTCCGCCTTTCCAACCGCACCGCCGGTTTTTTCCTGGCGACCCTGGGCGCAGTCCTGTTCTCGGCCAAGGCCATCGTGGTGAAGTTCACTTACCGCTACGGCATCGACGCGGTCACCCTCATTGCCTTCCGCATGCTGTTCGCCATGCCGTTCTTCGCTGCGGTGGCCTGGCATCAGTCGCGCCGCGCGGCGCGCGGCGAAATCCCCGTGATGACCTGGAAGGAGCGCGCGCAGGTCTGCGTGCTGGGCCTGCTGGGCTATTACCTGTCCAGCTTCCTGGACTTTCTGGGGCTGCGCTACATCACCGCCAGCCTGGAGCGCCTGATCCTGTTCCTGTCGCCTTCGCTGGTGGTGTTGCTGTCGGCGTTCTGGTTCAAGCGCGCGGTCGAGCGCCGCCAGTGGATGGCCATGGCGCTGTCCTATGCCGGGGTGGTGCTGGTGTTCGCCCACGACCTGTCCTTCGGCGGCGGCGAGGTGCTGTTAGGGTCTTTGTTCGTTTTCGGGTCGGCCGCAAGCTATTCTGTGTACCTGATCTGTTCGGGGGAACTGGTCAAGCGCTTGGGGGCGACGCGCCTGGTGGCGTATGCCATGCTGGTGTCCTGCGTGGCCTGCATCATCCAGTTCTTTGCCGTGCATCCCCCGTCCATGCTGATCCAGCCTGCCGGGGTCTACGGGTATTCGGTGATCCACGCCACGCTGAATACCGTGGTGCCGGTGTTCATGCTGATGTGGGCGGTGGCGCTGATCGGCGCGCCCACCGCGTCGCTGCTGGGCATGATCGGGCCGGTGTCGGTGCTGTTTCTGGCGTCGTGGTTTCTGCAAGAGCCCATCACTGTGTGGCAGATGGCGGGGACCGCGTTGGTGCTGGCAGGGGTATTCGTGCTGATGGGGGGCGGGGCCGGCAGGCTGGCGTCCGCCAGGCAGGACGGGGCCCGGCCATCGCGTTGAATCTGGTTTTTCTCGTTCAGGGGCCGCAGACAGGCTCTCGTTAGCATTTTTTCCAATGAAAGGAGGCCAGCATGGCCAGCAATCTCGTCAAGGCAATTCGTATCGAGCAGCACGGTGGTCCTGAAGTCCTGAAGCTGGTCGAGGTGGAAGTGCCTCCGCCCGCCGCCAATGAAGTCACGATCGAGCAGCACGCCGCCGGCCTGAACTTCATCGATATCTATTACCGCACGGGCTTGTATCCCCACGCGTTGCCGCACGGCCTGGGCTTCGAGGGCGCGGGTGTCGTGACCGCGGTCGGCGCCGACGTCACGCATTTGAAAAAGGGCGACCGCGTCGCCTACGGCCAGAGCCCCATCGGCGCCTACGCCAAGGCGCGCAACGTTCCGGCCGCGCAGGTCGTCAAGGTGCCCAAGGGCATCGGCTTTGACGAAGCGGCGGCTTTGATGCTCAAGGGCCTGACGGTGCAATACCTGTTCCGCCAGACCTACCGTCTGCAAGGCGGCGAGACCATCCTGTTCCACGCGGCCGCGGGCGGCGTGGGCCTGATCGCGTGCCAATGGGCCAAGGCCCTGGGCGTGAAGCTGATCGGCACCGTCTCCAGCCCCGAGAAGGCCGAACTGGCCCGCGCCAATGGCGCCTGGGAAACCATCGACTACTCGCGCGAGAACGTGGCCGAGCGCGTGCTCGAGCTGACCGGCGGCAAGAAGGTGCCGGTGGTGTATGACGGCGTGGGCAAGGACACCTGGGAAACCTCGCTGGACTGCATCGAGCCGCGCGGCCTGATGGTGAGCTTCGGCAACGCGTCCGGCCCCGTGTCTGGCGTCAACCTGGCGACGCTGAACCAGAAGGGCTGCCTGTACGTGACGCGCCCGTCGCTGGGCCTGCACGTGAACACGTTGGCCAAGCTGCAAGCCGCCTCCGAGGAGCTGTTCGACCTGGTCCTGAAGAAGAAGATCAAGGTCCGCATCGACCAGCGCTACACGCTGGAGCAGGCCGGCGAGGCCCAGACTGCGCTGGCCGCGCGCAAGACCACCGGCGCCACGGTGCTGATGCTGGATTGATTCGACGTCAGCGATGCGCGGGGCCCACAAGGGCGCCGCGCCAGGCCCGGCACCGCGCTGCGCGTTGCCGGGTTTTTTTTGCCGTGCGCAGAATGACAAAACGCCATGCACGGTCCGACAAGCCTTCCGGGAAGGCCGTTGCTATCCTGGCTTCAACCATTTCGTTGGAGCTTCGAATGTCTTCAGCAAGCGCAAGCGCCGCCGGCCACGCCGGTTCTGACCGCCCGGAACTGGCCGCCATCCGGGAAGCCATGCTCATCGATGGCAAGCCGGTGCGCGAAGGACAAGGCGCGCCCATCGCCGTCCATGATCCGGCCACGGGCGACGTCATCGCCCATCAGCCCGACGCCGGGCCGCAGCAGGTGGACCTGGCGGTGCAGGCCGCCAGGCGCGCCTTCGGATCCGGTCCCTGGCGTGACATGCTGCCTGCCGGGCGCGAACGCCTGTTGCTGAAATTGGCCGACCTGATCGAGCAGCACGGCACCGAACTGGCCCGTCTGGAAACCCTGAACAACGGCAAGCTGCTGGGCGTGGCGCAGGGTCTGGAAGTCGGTTCGGGCGCGCAGTGGCTGCGCTACATGGCGGGGTGGGCGACCAAGATCACGGGCGACACCCTGTCGCTGTCCATACCGTTTCCGCCGGGCGTGCGGTACAGCGCCTATACCTTGCCGCAGGCGGTGGGCGTGGTGGCCGCGATCATTCCGTGGAATTTTCCGCTGTTGATGGCGATCTGGAAGATCGCGCCCGCCTTGGCGGCGGGCTGCACCGTGGTGCTCAAGCCCGCCGAGGAAACGCCGTTGACGGCGCTGCGCCTGGCCGAGCTGGTGCTGGAGGCGGGCTTTCCGCCCGGCGTCGTCAACGTCGTGACCGGCCGGGGCGAGAACGCTGGCGCCGCGCTGGTTGCGCATCCCGGCGTGGACAAGATCGCGTTCACGGGGTCGACCGAAGTCGGCAAGCTCATCGGGCGCGCCGCGATGGACGACATGAAGCGGGTTTCGCTGGAGCTGGGCGGCAAGTCCCCCGTGATCGTGCTGGACGACTGCGACGTCGACCGCGCGGTGCAGGGCGCCGCGGCCGCCATTTTCTTCAACCAGGGCCAGGTTTGCACGGCGGGTTCGCGCCTGTATGTGCAAAAAGGCCTGTATCCCAAGGTCGTCCAGGGACTGGCGGATCTGGCCGCCGGCATGAAGCTGGGGTCCGGATTCGACCCCGCCACCCAGGTCGGCCCGCTGGTGTCGGCCCGCCACCAGAAACGCGTCATGGACTACATCGGCCTTGGACGCAGCGAAGGCGGACGGGTGCTGGCGGGAGGAGGCAGCGGCAGCGGCTCGGGCTACTTCGTGCAGCCCACCGTTTTCGCGGACGTGCCGCCGGGGGCGCGTATCGTTCGCGAGGAGATCTTCGGACCAGTCGTGGTGGCGCAGCCCTTCGATACGCTGGACGATGCGGTGCGGCTGGCCAACGACAGCGCCTACGGCCTGGGCGCCAGCCTCTGGAGCAACGATCTCTCCCGCGTGCAAGGCCTGATCCCGCGCATCGATGCCGGCACCGTCTGGGTGAACACGCACAACATGCTGGATCCCAACATGCCTTTCGGCGGATTCAAGCAGTCCGGCATCGGCCGCGAGCACGGCCGCGCCGTGCTGGAGATGTACCTGGAGCGGAAGTCCGTTTGCATCGCTTACTAGAACGATGAGCGCGCGGCCCAAGCCGGGAAATACCGGTGGCCGCGCTTTCATGACACCAAGGGGAAGACATGGCAGGCAGGACAGGTAGCCGGGGCCGCCGACGGGCCACGCTGTTGCTCGCGTGCGCGGCAGCGTCGCAGGCGGCATGGGCAGGAGACCCCAGCGCGCGGGATTGGATACCCGCGCCGGTGGGCACCAATATCATCGCCGGGTATCTGGCGGGATTACGATCCTCGGGCTTGTATGCCGAGGGGCAGCGGGTGGACGGCGCGTCCGTCGACGTGAATGCGCTGGTGTACCGCCAGATGCACTATCGCGACTTCTACGGCAAGACGATGCAGCTCGAATTCATCGTGCCGATGTACCGGACCTCGCTGGACCTGCCGGGCGCGCCCGGCGACCACCAGACCGGCATCGGCGACGTGACGCTCGGGTCGGCCATCTGGCTGTACAACAACGAGCAGACCAAGACCTGGTTCGCCTGGGAGCCCTTTGTGGTGGCGCCGGTGGGCCGTTATGACGGTTCGCGTCCCGACGTGTCTCCGGGCAAGAACCGCTGGTCCACCATCCAGGATTTCGCGTTCGTGCAGGGCTTCGGCGAATCCACCTATCTCGAAGCCATCGCCGAGGTGGAGATCTACGGCCGCAATACGGACTGGTATGGGCAGACGCTGAAGAAGGATCCCTCGTTCCGTTTCTTCGCGCTGGCTTCGACCAACCTGACGCCCGATACCTACACCGGCATCCGTTACCGCTACGAGACTGGCGGCAAGGAAACCTCGTCCGGCGAGACCGTCGCCACGCGGGCGCGCAATCACCAGCTGGCCGTCGAACTGACGCATCAGATCAACGACGCCAACCAGATTCAGATGCAGTACATCCACGACCTGAAGGTCGAGAACGGACCGCGGATGCGTGGCGTGCAGTTGCGCTACGTCTATGCGTTCTAGGAGAACCGGACCATGAGACCAGGAGAATATCGATGAACGCGCCTAGCGCCAGAACATGCGCATCGCGGGCCGGACGGTGGGCGCTATGCGCCGTCCTGGCGGCGTCGGCGGGGCTAGCCCGGGCGGATCTGCCCGTGGAAGAGCTCAAGGGCGGCACCCGCCTGCCGCCGGCCACGCCGCACCGGCTGTACGTGATGGATGCCGTCTTCAATCACCTGGTCGACAGCCGGGTCAACATCTATGACGGCGACTCCTTGAAGTTCCTGGGCATGGTGCCCGCGTCGTTCAACGGCCACATGACCGTGTCCGCGGACGGCAAGGACATCTACGTCATGACGACCTACTACGAGCGCTTGAACCGCGGCAAGCGTACCGACGTGGTGGAGGCCTGGGACGCCGAAACGCTCACGCCCAAGTACGAGGTGCCGATCCCGCAGAAACGCGCCCAGGCGCTGAATTACCGCAACTATCTGCAGCAGAGCACGGACGGGGAACTGCTGTTCGTGCAGAACGCCACGCCCGCGTCCTCGGTCACGGTGGTGAACCTGAAGACGCGCCAGTTCGCGGACGAGGTCACCGCGGCGGCAGGGTGCTGGAGCATCATCGTGCTGCCGTCGCGCCCGCGCAGCTTCGCCAGCATCTGCGGCGACGGCGCGCTGCTTACCGTGGACCTGGACCAGGCCGGCAAGCCGGCGGGGCAGCAGCGCAGCCAGCCCATGTTCGATCCCGAAAAGGACCCCATCTTCACGCACACCGAGAACCTGGGCGACACCTACTACTTCGTGTCCTACAACGGCAATGTCTACAGCGCCGACTTCAGCGGCAAGGACGCGGCTTTCGGCAAGCCCTGGTCCCTGCTGGACGCTTCGGGCAAGGACCAGGGCTGGCGCCCTGGCGGCTACAACCTGCTGGCCATCAACAAGGCCGCCAAGCGGCTGTATGTGGGCATGCATCCCAACGGCGCCGAGGGCTCGCACAAGACGCCGGCCGCCGAGATCTGGGTCTACGACCTGGCCACGCACAAGCGGGTGGCGCGGGTGCCGGGCCAGAATGCCTTGTCGATGTCGGTCTCGCAGGACGACCAGCCGCGCCTGTACACGATCGACGGCGGCAACGTGAACGTCTACGACGCCGCGCCGGCCGCGCCGGTCCTCAAGGGCACGATCCAGGCCGCCGGCGAAACCGCGCTGCAGGTCGAACCGCAACCGCGAGGTGCGCGATGAACGATCCCGTGCTGCTGTATGCCGCGAGCGCGGCGCTGGCCTGCGTGCTGCTCCTGGGGGCGCTGGAAAAGTTGAGGGACATGGCGGGCTTCGCCGCTATCGTGTCGGCCTACCGCATCCTGCCGGCGGGGTGGAGCGGCGCGTTCGCGTGGCTCTTCGTGCTGGGCGAAGCGCTGTCCGGCGCCTTGCTGCTGGCGCCGGCACGACAGGCGGCGGGCGCGCAACTGGCGCTGCTGGTGTTGGCGGCGGCGACGCTGGCGCTGGCCTTCAATCTGCTGCGCGGGCATCGCGACATCGATTGCGGCTGCGGCGGCCCCGCCGCCGGCGGGCCGGGGCGCGGCGCGCAGCGTGGCGGGCTGTCGTGGTGGCTGGTGCTGCGCAACGCGGCGCTGGCGCTGTGGGCTGCGCCCGCGCTGATCTCCGCGGCGGGCCAATCGCGCGGTCTGCAGTGGGCCGACTCCGCCGCCGTCTTCGGCCTGGCGATGGCTGCCGTGGGCCTGTACTTCACCGCCAATCACCTGTTGGCCTCCCATCTCAAATTGCGCAATCTCTGAAGGAAACTCACATGGATGCCTTGATCATTTCCAATTTTCTGTTGTGGGGCGTGGTGCTCTGCCTGGTGCTGGTCATCCTGGCGCTGTCGCGGCAGATCGGCGTGCTGTACGAGCGCGTGGCGCCGATGGGGGCGCTGACGATGGATAAGGGCCCTGGCGTGGGCGAGCCCGCTCCGCGCTTCGAACTGCCGGATCTGCTGGGTCGCCGTATCGTCATCGGCGAACGCGGCCAGCACAGCCAGCTGCTGTTCTTTCTTTCCCCGACCTGCCCGGTTTGCAAGAAGCTGCTGCCTATCCTCAAGTCGGTGGCCAGCACGGAAAGCGCCTGGCTGCGCATCGTGCTGGCCAGCGATGGCGAAATGCCCGAGCACCTGGCGTTCTACAAGCAGGCGGGCCTGGAGCGTTTTCCGTACTTGCTGTCGACCGAACTAGGCATGAAGTTCCAGATCAGCAAGCTGCCCTATGCCGTGCTGATCGATGAAACCGGAACCTTGCGCGCCAAGGGCCTGATCAACTCGCGCGAACAGCTCGAAAGCCTGTTCACCGCGAAGGAGCTGGGCGTCGCTTCGGTGCAGGAATTCCTGGCCGCCGGCGCGTTGGAAGAAACCCGGATTTCCCGCAAGGAGAGCGGCAATGCAATGGCTGGATAAACTCGCGGAGCGCGCCGCACGCTCGGTTGCGCACACCACTTCCCGGCGCAGCGTGCTCAACCGCATCGGCCGGGCGCTGGTTGGAACGGCATTCCTCATGCCGGTGCTGCCGGTGGCGCGGTCAGCGCCCGCTGATCCCAAGAAACCGCAAATGGACGACACGGCGTGCGACTACTGGCGCTATTGCGCGGTGGACGGCTTTCTGTGTTCATGCTGCGGCGGCAGCATGACGTCCTGCCCGCCTGGCACCTCGCCTTCGGCCGTGTCGTGGGTTGGCACCTGCCACAATCCGCTGGACGGCAAGGACTACCTGATCAGCTACAACGATTGCTGCGGCAAGGCTGCTTGCGGCAAATGCATGTGCGCATCCGCCGAGCGCGAGCGGCCCGGCTATCAGATGTTCCTGCACAACGACGTGAACTGGTGCATGTCCAACGAGTCCTCCATCTTTCACTGCACGACCTCGGTGATCGTGGGCCTGGCCAAGCCGAAGCCGACATCATGAGGCCAGAAGGGCGACCGCCATGGCACGGGTGGCGCGGGTTGTGCGCCGCCGTCCTGCTCTGCGTGGGCCGGACGGCCGCCGCAGAGCAGGCGGCCGCTGACGCCGCCGACGCCGACAGGCTGCGTCTGGCCGTCCGCGCCGACTACGTGCTGCAATGCGCGGGCTGCCATCGCGTGGACGGCCGTGGCAGCGGCCGCCACGGCATTCCTGATTTCCGCAATTCGGTGGGCGCGTTCGTGCATCTGCCGCAGGGCCGCGAGTATCTGGTCCGCGTGCCGGGCGCCGCGCAATCGCAGCTCAGCAATGCCGAACTCGCGGCCGTGCTGAACTGGGTGGTGCGGGAATTCAGCCCGGCGCAGTTGCCGGCGGATTTCCGGCCGTACACGGAACAGGAAGTCGCGCAGGTCCGCCCGCGCCGCTACGAGGACGTGGTGCCGGTGCGTCATGGCCTGGCTCAGGCGCTGGCGCGGCTCGGCTTCCAGTTGGCCGACTATTCTTATGGCAGCGACAGAAAACCGTAGAGGAACAGGCACTTAGGGGTTGTCACCGATATTCCCTGGCGCCGACCGATGCTAGAAAGAGGCAGCATTCCATTCAACGCTGTAGCTGTGTCGCCAGGCAGGCCGTTCCAGGCAAACAGGCACGCCGTTTCGAGACGCCGGAGTCGCCATGTCCCCATCCCTTCTGCGCAGCGAGCCCAGGCACTTCCTGGACTGCGCAAGCTGGCAGGAAAATGTCAGCGATACCTTCGTTCCCCTGGAAGTGTCCGCGGTGTTTCCGGCCCGTTTCCGCAATAGCGTGGCGGTGGATTCGCTGGGCTGGATGCAGGTCTGCGAGTTGCGCAGCAGCGCCCAGCGCGTGCGCCGCAGCAAGCTGCTGGCCAACCGTTCCGAGTCGTCCGGCTACAAGGTGACGCTGCAGCTCGCTGGCCGCAGCGAGATCCGCCAGTCGGGGCGCAGCGCCTTGCTGGTGCCGGGCGAATGGAGCATCTACGACACCACCCGGCCGTACGAAGTCGACGTCGACGATGGCGCGCACTTCCTGGTCATGCAGGTGCCCGGCAAGCATTTCGAGGCGTGGCAGTCTTTCATGCAGAATGCCGTGGCGCGCAGCTTCAGCGCGCGCCAGGGGTGCGGGCGCATGGCGATGGACCTGCTGCGCGTGGCGCTGACCGAGCACGCGCATCTGTCCGAAAGCGCCTCGCGCGATGCCGCCAATGCGGTGCTGCAGATGATGGGACTGGATATCAGCGAGCGGGCAGGCGGGCAGGCCGAACATGACCAGGCCGAACTGCGGCAGGCGCAATTGCGCCGGGTGCAGCAGCACATGCTTGAAAACCTGCATGATCCGGCGCTGTCGCCAGCGGCCGCTGCAGCGGCCTTCCGGATGTCGCGCCGCTATTTGTACAACCTGTTCGCGCAGGCTTCCACGACCCCGGCCGATTTCATCCTCAGCGCGCGGCTGGAGCGTTGCTGCGATACGCTGTGCGACCCCGCTCAGGCGGCGCGGCCGATAGGCGACATCGCCTACAGATTCGGGTTCTCAGATGCGGCGCGTTTCAGCCATGCGTTTCGCAAGCGTTTCGGCGTGTCGCCGTCGGAATACCGGCGCCATGGACGCCCGTCCTGATCAGAGCTGTTCCTCGTTGATCAGGTCTTCCTTGCCGTAGAACTTCACGCCGATGTGGATGCGTTCGCGGCCCTGCGAGCGGCGATGGCGGTTGGTGTCGCGCAGCGAATAGACGCAGCCGCAATATTCCTGCTGGTAGAAGTTTTCGCGCTTGCTGATTTCGATCATGCGGGCCGAGCCGCCGCCCTTGCGCCAGTTGTAGGTCCAGTAGATCAGATCGTCGTAGCGCGCCGCGGCGCGTTCGCCACAGCCGTTGATCTGGTTCATGTCCTTCCAGCGCGAAATGCCCAGCGAGCTGGTGATGGTGTCAAAGCCATGCTCGTGCGCGTAGAGCGCCGTGCGTTCGAAGCGCATGTCGAAGCAGGCCGTGCAGCGCTCGCCGCGTTCGGGAGCGTTTTCCATGCCCTTGACGCGGTCGAACCAGTTGTCCATGTCGTAGTCGGCGTCGATGAATTCGATGCCGTGCTGCTCGGCGAAGCGGATGTTCTCCTGCTTGCGGATTTCGTACTCTTTGACCGGGTGGATGTTCGGGTTGTAGAAGTAGATGGCGTAATCGATGCCTGAGGCGGTCATCGCTTCCATGACTTCGCCGGAACAGGGCGCGCAGCACGAGTGCATCAGCACCTTGCGGCGGCCGGCGGGCAGGTCGAGTTTGGGGCGCACGAGTTCGGACATGGCTTGCAGGAAACAAATAAGGCGGAAAACTCCTTATTTTACGCTGAGTTGCCGCTGAAGGGGGGCGCCCCCGTCCCCAAATACGCTCAGCCCAGCACGGCATCCCAGAGCTCGCGCACGGCGGCGCGCTCTTCCTGCAGCTGGTCCTGCGGGACGCGCGCCTTTTCCACCCCCTGCAGGCGCATCTGGTGCTGGACGCGGCGCAGGGTGCGGTAGGCGTCGCCGGCGCGCGCGGCCAGTTCGGGAGCAATCAGGCCCGCCTCGCCGGACAGGCGCAGCAAGGCGATATTGCCCAGGTTGCGCACCAGCACCGGATGCGTGCCCGAATGGCACAGCACCAGGTATTGCGTGACGAACTCCACGTCGACCATGCCGCCGCGGTCGTGCTTCAGATCGAACAGCGGGCTGCTGTTGGGGTGGCCAGCATTGATCTTTTCGCGCATCGCCAGCACTTCCTCGCGCAGTTTGGCGGCGTCGCGTGGCAGTACCAGGATGTCTGCGCGGATCTGCTCGAAACGCGCGCCGACGCTGGCGTCGCCCGAGGCGTAGCGGGCGCGGGTCAGCGCCTGGTGTTCCCAGGCCCAGGCGTGCTTGTGCTGGTATTGCTCGAATGCTTCCACGGACACCGCCAGCAGGCCGGCGTCGCCATCCGGCCGCAGGCGCAGGTCGACTTCGTACAGGCGGCCCGAAGAGGTCATGGTCGAGAGCCACGACGTCATGCGCCGGCCCAGCTTTGCGTAGACCTCGGCGGCGTCGTCGCGCGGGTCGTCGAACAGGAACACCAGGTCCAGGTCCGAGGCATAGCCCAGTTCCTTGCCGCCCAGCTTGCCGTACGCGATGACGGCGAAGCGCGGTTCGGCGCCCTCGGCCTTGTTGACCAGCGGCCAGGTGCGGCGGATGGTTTCGGTCAGCAACAGGTCGGCCAGCGCGGACAGCTGGTCGGCCAGCTTCTCCACGGTGAGTTCGCCTTCCAGATCCTGCGCCAGCAATTGGAAGCTGGCCTGGCGCTGCATGTCGCGCATCAGGTTCATCTGGCGCTCGATGTCCGGATCGCCGTCGGGCAGCCGGCAGGCGTCCAGGTCGGCGGTCAGCTGGCGCGCGATCTGGCCGAAGTCCAGCGGCTCGAACAGGGTGCGCCAATCGATCAGGCTGTCCAGCAGCAGAGGGTGCTGGGTCAGGTATTGCGCGGCCCAGGGGCTGGCGGCGACCATGCGCGCCACGCGCGCCAGGGTGTCGGGGTATTCGGCCAGCAGGGCCAGGTAGGCGCTGCGCTGGGCGATTTTCTCGATCAGGTCGAACAGCCGCACCGTGGCTTGCAGCGGGGCTGGGGTTTGCAGGGCCGCTCGCAGGGCGGCCGGCAGCAGCGCGTCCATGCGCTTGCGGCTGCTCTCGGGCAGACTGCGCACCCGGTGGCTGCCCAGCAGGGTCTCGGTACGGCGCAACAGGTCCTGCGCGTCGTCGCCGAAGGCCTGGCTGATTTGTTCGGCGAGCTCGCAGCTGCTGTCTGGTTCGTCCGGGCCGGACCCAGGGTCGGTGGCGCCGGGCGCGGGCGCCGGCACTTCGGCGTCGCCCATGCCCACCAGCCGGAATACGTTGCGGAAGGTCTGCGAGACGAATTGGCGGTGCGCGGCCAGCGTGCTTTCGAAGTCAGCGGGGCTCATGCCCAGCGCTGCGGCCAGGCCGGCGCGTTGTTCGGGGTCGCCCGGCAGCAAATGGGTCTGGGCGTCCTCGCGGTATTGCAGGGCATGCTCGGTGCGGCGCAGGTAGCGGTACGCCTCTTCGAGCCGGCGCGCGTCTTCCTCGGGCACCAGGCCGGCGGCGCTCTCCGCGTGCAGCGCTTCCAGCAGGCCGCGTTTTTGCAACGCGGGCATGCGGCCGCCGCGGATCAACTGGGCAAGCTGCACCACGAATTCGATTTCGCGGATGCCGCCATCGCCCAGCTTGATGTTGTTGGCGCTGTCGATGCCGTTGCGCGCGCTGGCGCGCCGCTGCCAATCCTGGCGGATGCGTTCGCGCAGGGCGCGCAGGGCCGAGAGCGCATCGAAGTCGAAATACTTGCGATAGACGAACGGCACGCGCAGGCTTTCCAGCTGGCGCGCCTGGGCGGCGCTGTCGCTGCCTTCGAAGGCCTGGGCCGGGATCAGCCGGGCCTTGAGCCAGGCGTAGCGTTCCCATTCGCGGCCCTGGCCGATCAGGTAGTGCTCCAGCGCGTCCAGGCTCCAGGCCAGGGGACCAGCGTCGCCGTCGGGGCGCAGGCGCAGGTCGGTGCGGAACACCTGGCCGTTGGCGTCGACTTCGGACAGCACCGGCATCATGCGCCGCGTCAGGCGGCCGTAGAACTCGTGATGGCTGATGCGGCGCGGACCGTCGGTTTCGCCCTCTTCGCCGTACAGCATGATCAGGTCGATGTCGGACGAGACATTCAATTCGCAGCCGCCCAGCTTGCCCATGCCCACTATCAGCATTTCCTGCGGCTGGCCGGTGGCCGGATCGCGCGGCACGCCATGCACGGCGGCGAGGTCCGCCGCCACGCTGCGATAGGCCGCGGCCACCGCGGTGTCGGCCAGCGCGGTCATGGCGCCCACGACTTCTTCCAGATCGGCCTGGCCGGTCAGGTCGCGCACGATGAGTGTGTTGAAGACCCGTTCGCGCAGCTTGCGCAGCACCATGCGGCAGACCTCCACGGGTAGCGTCTCGCCTGCCTGCGGTCCGGCCAGCTCCGCCTGCCAGCGCGCGATCTGCGCGGGCGTGACGGGTTCGCGCACGGCATCGTTCAGCCAGGCGGCCAGATCCGGGTGGGCATCCAGGCGGCGGCGCAGATGGCCGGACCAGGCGAGGGCGGGGGCAAGCGTAGAGGGCGTGGACATGGCGAAAGGGGCGGCGCGATGGGCGCGTTTCAGGTATAAGTGGGGACGATACTGCAAGACCTCTTCTCCTGCCCACCGATCCGTGTCTGTTTCAAAAAAAGTGCTCTGTTGGGTGTTCTGGGCCGTGCTGACCGTCTATTGCGTCGTGGCCCTCGGACTGCTGGGCGTGCGCTATTGGGTTCTGCCCCGCGCGGACCAATGGCGTCCCCAGATCGAAGCCTACGCCAGCAAGGCGCTGGGCTCCCGAGTGACCATCGGCTCCATCCAGGCGAACTGGCAAGGCCTGAACCCCAAACTCGATCTCACCTCCGTCCAAGTCTACGACGATGAGGTGGACCCGGTGTTGTCCTTGCCTTCCGTTTCGGCGGTGCTGGCCTGGCGCAGCATTCTGGTCCTGTCGCCCAAGCTGCTGCGGTTGCAGCTCGACCGGCCCGAACTCCTGTTGCGACGCGATCCCGAAAATCATCTATGGGTCGCGGGCCAGGACATCGATCTCAATGACGACGACCAGCGTTCAGACCTGGACCATCCAGCGCTGCGCTGGCTGGGCGCGCAGCGCGAGCTGCGCATCCGCGGCGCGACCATACGCTGGCAGGACGAGTTGCGCGGCGCGCCGGAGCTCACCCTGACGGGCGTCGACTTCCTGGCGCGCAACGGCAGTTTGTCGCATCGTTTCGTGCTCAAGGCCGCGGCGGGCGAGGCGCTGGCGCGCAACGTCGAGCTGCGCGGCGAATTCAATCGCAGCCTGTTTTCGGTGAACGCGGCGAATCCCGGCAATTGGGGCGGCCAGCTATATGTACAGCTGGACGACGCTGAACCCTTGGCCTGGCAGCCTTGGTTCGAGGTCCCGGCGGTGGCGGGCCGCCTGAGCGGGCGGGCATGGCTGCAGCTGGAACGCGGCAAGTTCACCGATCTGACCGCCGACGCCGCCGTGCGCGGCCTGCAATGGACCGAGACCGCGCAAGGGACCGCTGCTCCAGGCTTCAGGGCCGGGTACGTCCAGGCCCGCGTCCAGGGCTTGCCGGGCGACTTCATGCAGCTGGACAGCGTGCCGCTGGCGCGCAGCCCTGGCGCCCCGGCGGTGTCGGTCAGCGCCAAGGCCGAACAGCTCACTCTGTCCTTGCCGGGCGTCTTCGAGCAACCCACGTTGGCTGTGCGCGACGTGGCGCTGGATGCCGCCGTCAAAGGGCCCGATGCGAAGCACTGGTTCGTGGACGTAGGCCAACTGCAACTGGTCAACGACGATCTCGACGTGCGCGTGCAAGGGCAGTGGCGGCCAGAAGGCAGGACCGCGGCGGGCAGCGTCGACATGCACGGCGTGATGGCGCGCGGCTCCATGTCCGCCATCCATCGCTACCTGCCGCTGGAGGTCAACGCCGATGCGCGCGAATGGCTGGCCATCGGCTTGCCCGCGGGCGAAATGCAATCGGCCTCCATCACGCTCAAGGGCGATCTCGACGAATTTCCTTTTGGCGCGCCTGGGGCTCAGGGCGATTTCGTGATCGCCGGCGCATTCAGCGGCGCCAAGGTCGACTACGCGCCGGCGCGCGAGCGCCGCAAGGGTTGGCCGATGCTGGAGAACCTGTCCGGCAATTTCCGCATCGACAAGGTCAGCCTGGCGCTGGACAGTCCGGGCGGCGCGGTCGCGCATACCGGATCGGGACATACCGTGACGCTGGGGGCGGTTTCCGCAACCATTCCCAACATGGAAGAGAACTCCGAACTGCTGCTGACCGGCGAGACGTCCGGCGCCGTGCCGGCCTATCTGGCGCTGGCAGCCAACTCGCCCTTGGGCGAGTTGCTGGATGGCGCGCTGGACGAGGCGCGCGGCACCGGCGACTGGCGGGTGGGGCTCAAGCTCAAGGTGCCTCTGTTGAACACCGATGACACCCAGGTCCAGGGGAACATCCTGTTCGCGGGCAACTCCTTCACCTTCATGCCGGAGATGCCGCTGCTCAGCCAGATGCACGGTGACCTGGAGTTTTCGGAGAAGGGCGTCGAGGCCAAGGACTTGCGGGCCCTGTTCCTGGGCGGCCCGGCGCGGATTTACGGACGTCTGGCGCAGAGCACGGACGCCTTGCGCTTCGAGGGTACGCTGGCCGGGCCGGCGCTGACTCAATTAAGCAACACGCCGTCCATGTCGCGCTTTTCGGGCAAAGCGGCCTACAAGGGCAAGGTGGGCTATCAGCGCGGCGGCGCGGTGGACATTTCCGTCGAGTCCGATCTGGTGGGCATGGCGATCGACATGCCCGCTCCGGTCGGCAAGGCCGCCCAGGCTTCGCAGTTGCTGAAGGTGCAATGGTCGCCCGCGCAGGACCGCGGAGCGCAGAACCGGCGCTGGCTCACCGCAAGCCTGGGAGATGCCGTCAACGCGCTGTTCGAACGGGCGCCGTCCGAAGGGTCGCCGTCCTACTTCGCGCGCGGCGCGCTGGGCATCAACCGTCCGGCAAGCCTGCCGGAACGCGGGTTCAGCCTGAACGCGAGCCTGCCTGAACTGGACCTGGATGCCTGGGAAAGCGTGTCCGACGGCTTCAGCGCGCCTGCTGGCAAGGGCCGTGCCGCGCCCAAGCCCATGCTGCCCGCGGCCGAACGCATCAGCCTGGCGGCCGGCGTCTTGCGGACTGGCGGCTTTACCCTGAACGACCTGACGCTGTACGCGACCCGGCCGGGACCCGCCCAATGGCGCGTGGATCTGCAATCCAAGCAGGCCACGGGTTCGCTCGAATGGCGCGAGGCCTCGGGCGCCATCGCCGGCCAGATCACCGCGCGCCTGAAGCATCTGTCCCTGGGCGGCGAGGGCGACACCAACAAGGCCGACGAGGCGCTGTCCTCCGGCAACGACCTGTCAGACATCCCGGCGATCGACCTGCAAGCCAAGGAATTCCTGCTGTACGGCAAGAACGTGGGCGAACTCCAGGTGCAGGGCACGAACCTGCAGCGCGGCCGCCAATGGCGCCTGGACAAGCTGTCCATCGTCAACGACGCGGCCTCGCTCAACGCCACCGGCAACTGGAACCTGGAAGGCCAGAGCCGCGGCCTGACCGTGGACGCTTCGGTCAAGTTCGAAGACGTGGGCAAGTTCCTGGACCGCATCGGCTTCGAAAAGGTGGTGTCGGGTGGCAAGGGCACGATGCAGGGCAAGGCCACCTGGCGCAATCTGCCCTGGACCCACAAGATCGAAGACCTGACGGGCGAGGTCGACGTCAGCCTGGACAAGGGCCGCTTCATGCACGTCAACTCCCGCACCGCGCGGCTGCTGGAGCTGCTGTCCCTGCAATCGCTGCAGCGGCTGGCGCGGCTGGACGTAAATCCCACCAATCTGCTGCGCGACGGCTTCCCCTTCGACACCATCCGCGGCAAGGTCAAGCTGGCCGACGGCACGGCTTCGACCGAAGGCTACAAGATCAACGGGCCGGTGGCGACCATCGTGCTGGCCGGCGGGGTCAACATCATCCGCGAACGCTGGGACATGAAGGCCGTGGTGATTCCGAACCTGGACGCCAGCGGGGCGGCCATGGTGACGGCGCTGGCGGTCAATCCGCTGATCGGCCTGGGAGCCTTCGTGACGCAGTGGCTGCTGAAGCAGCCGCTGGCGCGGGCCATGACCATGGAATACGCCGTCACCGGCAGCTGGGACGATCCCAAGATCGAGCCGATAGACGCGTCCGGCAAGCCGGCCGGCAACAAGCAGACCCCGCGTCCGGCGCCGCAGCCTGGCACGCTGGAGGAGTTCATGGGAGGGCAGTGAGCCGCCTGTCCGGCCCATGAAAAACGCCCTGGGCGCAAGCGCGCTTCAGGGCGTTTTTCATGGCCGGGTCCAAGGCGTGGGCGCCGCGGACCGCAGGCTCTGACCAGGCTTACTTCTTCTTCATCATGTCGAAGAATTCGGCGTTGGTCTTGGTGGCGCGCATCTTGTCCAGGATGAATTCCATCGACTGGACTTCGTCCATGTCGTGGATGAACTTGCGCAGCACCCAGACCTTCTGCAGCAGGTCGGGGGCGATCAGCAGCTCTTCGCGGCGGGTGCCGGACTTGTTCAGATTGATCGACGGGTAGACGCGCTTTTCGGCCAGGCGGCGCTCGAGGTGGACTTCGGAGTTGCCGGTGCCCTTGAATTCTTCATAGATGACTTCATCCATGCGGCTGCCGGTTTCGATCAGCGCCGTGCCCAGGATGGTCAGCGAACCGCCTTCTTCCAGGTTGCGGGCCGCGCCGAAGAAGCGCTTGGGGCGTTGCAGCGCGTTGGCGTCCACGCCGCCGGTCAGCACCTTGCCGGAGGCCGGCACCACGGTGTTGTAGGCGCGGGCCAGACGGGTGATCGAGTCCAGCAGGATCACCACGTCCTTCTTCATTTCGACCAGGCGCTTGGCCTTTTCGATGACCATTTCCGCGACCTGCACGTGGCGGGTGGCGGGTTCGTCAAAGGTCGAGGCGACCACTTCGCCGCGCACGGTGCGCTGCATTTCGGTCACTTCCTCGGGGCGTTCATCCACCAGCAGGACGATCATGACCGCGTCGGGGTAGTTGGTGGTGATGGCGTGCGCGATGTGCTGCATCATCACCGTCTTGCCGGACTTGGGGCTGGCGACGATCAGGCCGCGCTGGCCCATGCCGATGGGGGCGAAGACGTCAAGAATGCGGCCCGTGAGGTTTTCCTCGCTCTTGATGTCGCGTTCCAGGCGGATGTTGCGGTTCGGGTGCAGCGGCGTCAGGTTTTCGAACATGATGCGATGCTTGATCGCTTCCGGCGCCACGCCGTTGACCTTGTCCACCTTCACCAGGGCGAAATAGCGCTCGCCGTCCTTGGGCGTGCGCACTTCACCTTCGATCGAGTCGCCGGTGTGCAGGTTGAAGCGGCGGATCTGCGAGGGCGAGATGTAGATGTCGTCCGTGCTGGCCAGATACGAGGTCTCGGGCGAGCGCAGGAAGCCGAAACCGTCGGGCAGGACTTCCAGGACGCCGTCGCCGAAGATCTGCTCGCCTTGCTTGGCGCGCCGTTTCATGATGGCGAACATCAGCTCCTGCTTGCGCAGGCGGTTGGCGTTCTCGATTTCCAGGCCGGCGGCCATTTCCAGCAGCTGCGAGACGTGCAGCGCCTTCAGTTCGTTGAGGTGCATCGCGGTGGATTTTTGGGGGAAAGTGAAGGAGAGTTCTGGCGGCGCGCCACGGACGGGCACACGCGGTATTGAATGAGCGCCGCCCCGAGGGCGGCGCCTTCGTTCACGGCACGCGGCTTACAGCGCGCCGTCCAGGAATGCGGTCAGTTGCGACTTCGACAGCGCGCCAACTTTGGTGGCGGCAGCTTGGCCGTCTTTAAAGAGCATAAGGGTGGGAATGCCGCGGATGCCGTACTTGGTGGCGGTGCCCTGGTTTTCATCGACGTTCAGCTTGGCAATCGTCAGGCGGCCAGCGTACTCCGTGGCGACTTCTTCCAGGATCGGGGCAATCATCTTGCAGGGGCCGCACCAGGCAGCCCAGTAGTCCACCAGCACCGGCTGGCCGGATTTCAACACATCGGCATCGAAGCTGGCGTCACTGACGTTCTTGATTTGGTCGCTCATGATGGTGATTCTCGGTTCGGCAGCAAAAGGCGCGTAAAAAGGGACGCGCCCCGCCGTTGTTCTTGTTTGTGGATGGACTCAAGCATACCACTGTCAATATCAACAGGCATACCACTGTTAATAACAACAGGAGTTGCTGGATTTGTGTAGGATGTTGCGGCGCAGTTGTCGCGATCCGGGCGGTACCGACCCGATGCGCTGGCTGTGACTGTCATCATCCTACCGAATTCGGAGCTGGTCAGGTCGTGCTCATCCCACTGGGAGCCGCGCAGAATCTGGACTTATCCGTAAAATGTCGGTTTTTTTCCACAGATGTTGGGGATAACTTGGCCACTCCACGTTACACCGAGGCGTCCATTCGCGTCCTGAAGGGACTGGAGCCCGTGCGCCAGCGCCCGGGCATGTACACCCGAACCGAAAACCCCCTGCACGTCGTGCAGGAGGTCATTGATAACGCCGCAGACGAGGCATTGGCCGGATACGGCAAGCAGATCCAGGTCACGCTGCACGTCGACGGCAGCGTTTCCGTCGAGGACGACGGGCGCGGCATTCCCGTTGGCCTGCACCCTGAAGAGAACGCTCCCGTGGTGGAGCTGGTGTTCACGCGCCTGCACGCAGGCGGCAAGTTCGACAAGGCGGGCGGCGGCGCCTACGCCTTTTCCGGCGGCTTGCACGGCGTGGGCGTGTCCGTCACCAACGCCCTGGCCACGCGCCTGGAAGTGGTGGTGTGGCGCGATGGCGCCGTCAACCGCCTGGTCTTCAAGGGCGGCGACGTGGCCGAGCCCCTGGCGCCCTACGACCAGGGTGGCCGCAAGAAGTCCGGTACCCGCGTGCGCGTCTGGCCGGACGCCAAGTATTTCGACAGCCCCAACATTCCGCTGGGCGAGCTGACGCACCTCCTGCGCAGCAAGGCCGTGCTGCTGCCGGGCGTCAAGGTTTCCCTGGTCAACGAGAAAACCGGCGACACCAAGACCTGGCAATACCAGGACGGCCTGCGCGGCTATCTGTCCGAGGCGCTGGCCGGGGCGGAGCTGATGGTGCCGTTCTTCGAAGGCGAACAGTACGCCGGGGCCGACCACGAGAACTTCGCCGAAGGCGAGGGCGCCCAGTGGGTGGTGGCCTGGACCGAGGACGGCAACGCCGTGCGCGAGTCGTACGTGAACCTGATTCCGACGCCTGCCGGCGGCACCCATGAATCGGGCCTGCGCGAAGGCCTGTTCGGCGCGGTCAAGGGTTTCGCCGAGCTGCACAGCCTGCTGCCCAAGGGCGTCAAGCTGCTGCCGGAAGACGTGTTCGCCCGCGCCAGCTTCGTCTTGTCGGCCAAGGTGCTGGATCCGCAGTTCCAGGGCCAGATCAAGGAACGCCTGAACAGCCGCGACGCGGTGCGCCTGGTCGGCGGCTTCTCCAAGAGCGCGCTGGACCTGTGGCTGCACAGTAACGTCGAATACGGCAAGAAGCTGGCCGAACTGGCCATCCGCCAGGCCCAGGCGCGCCAGCGCTCGGCCCAGAAGGTCGAAAAGCGCAAGAGCTCGGGCGTGGCCGTGCTGCCGGGCAAGCTGACCGATTGCGAATCCAGCGACGCGACCCGCACCGAAGTCTTCCTGGTCGAGGGCGACTCCGCGGGCGGTTCGGCCAAGATGGGCCGCGACAAGGAATTCCAGGCCATCCTGCCGCTGCGCGGCAAAGTGCTCAATTCCTGGGAAGTGGATCGCGACCGGCTCTTCGCCAACAACGAAATCCATGACATTTCCGTCGCCATCGGCGTGGACCCGCACGGTCCCGGCGATACCCCGGACCTGTCGGGCCTGCGCTACGGCCGCATCTGCATCCTGTCCGACGCCGACGTCGACGGTTCGCACATCCAGGTGCTGTTGCTGACGCTGTTCTATAAGCACTTCCCCAAGCTGGTCGAAGCCGGCAACGTGTTCGTGGCCAAGCCGCCGCTGTTCCGGCTGGACGTGCCGGCGCAGGGCAAGCGTCCGGCGCGCAAGATCTACTGCCTGGATGAAGGCGAACTCGAGGCCGCGCAGGACAAGCTGCGCAAGGAAGGCGTGCGTGAAGGCGCCTGGGCCGTCAGCCGCTTCAAGGGCCTGGGCGAAATGAATCCCGAGCAACTGTGGGAAACCACCATGAATCCGGACACGCGCCGCCTCCTGCCCGTGGGCTATGGCGACCAGACGCCCGAAGACACCACCCGCATGTTCGACATGCTGATGGGCAAGGGCGAGTCCTCGCAGCGCCGCGCCTGGATCGAAGAGAAGGGCAATCTGGCGGAGCTGGACATCTGATGGCCGGGTCCGCGCCCGGCTCGGCCCGCATGGACGTCCAGATGACTGCCGACGACTACGCCGACTTCGCCGCTTACGTGTACAAGCGGCCGGAGCTGCGCCGCCGCCGCTACCGCTCCCATCTGCGTTTCGCGGTCCTGATGATCGTGGCCCTGCTGGCCTACCTGATCTGGCAGACCTGGGACGGCAATACGCCGAACTGGGGGCGGATCCTGCCCGTGTATTTCCAGGGCTTGGCGGTGGGCCTGGGCATTCTTGCGCTCCTGGCGCTGGCTTACGAGTACGTCCTGCCCTCGCTGGTCAGGATGAACACGCGCCGCATGCTGAAGCGTCAGCCCGACGAGCTTTTCCTGGGACGGCATCAGCTGGACTTCGGCCCCGACGGCATCACGGATACCACTGCCACCGCCTCCGGACGCATGGACTGGTCCGATGTGCGGCGGGTCGAGGAAACCCCACAGCATCTCTATGTCATTCTCGGCACCTTGCAAGGCGTGATCATCCCCAAGCGCGGGCAGGACGCCGCCACGTTGGATGCGGTGCGGACCCAGTTGCGCGCGCATGTCGCCGATACGCAGCTGATGTCGTCCGCGCAGGCGCTTTGACGCCGTTTCGATGAAATTGTCTACCTGAATACATCATGACCGACAGCAATCAACCCGGCTTGTTCGATTCCAATCCGCCCGGCGGCGATGGCGGTGGCGATGGCGACGCCGCCATCACCCTGGCGCGCTACGCCGAGCAAGCCTATCTGGACTACGCGGTGTCCGTGGTGCGCGGCCGCGCCCTGCCGGACGTGGGCGACGGGCAGAAGCCCGTGCAGCGGCGCATTCTCTTCGCCATGCAGGCGATGGGGCTGGCCGCTGGCGCCAAGCCCGTCAAGTCCGCGCGCGTCGTGGGCGACGTGCTGGGCAAGTATCACCCGCACGGCGACCAGGCCGCCTATGACGCCATGGTGCGCATGGCGCAGGATTTCTCGCTGCGCTATCCGCTGATCGACGGCCAGGGCAACTTCGGTTCGCGCGACGGCGACAACGCCGCCGCCATGCGCTACACGGAAGCCCGCCTTACCCCCATCGCCAAGCTGCTGCTGGACGAGCTGGACGAAGGCACCGTGGACTTCGTGCCCAACTACGACGGCAGCCAGCAAGAGCCGCAGATGTTGCCGGCGCGCCTGCCGGTGATGCTGCTCAACGGCGCCTCGGGCATCGCGGTCGGCATGGCGACCGAGATCCCGCCGCACAACCTGCGCGAAGTGGCGCAGGCCTGCGTGGCGCTGCTGAAGCATCCGCAGATGCCGGACGCCGAGCTGCACGCCCTGATCCCGGGGCCGGACTTCGCGGGCGGCGGGCAGATCATCACGCCGGCCGAGGACATCGCCCAGATCTACGCGGGCGGCCGCGGTTCGCTCAAGGTGCGAGCGCGCTGGCAGTTCGAGGAAATGGCGCGCGGCCAATGGCAACTGGTGGTCACCGAGCTGCCGCCGGGCACCTCGGGCCAGAAGGTGCTGGAAGAGATCGAGGAAATCACCAACCCCAAGGTCAAGACCGGCAAGAAGAGCCTGACGCCCGAGCAGACGCAGGCCAAGGCGGTGATGCTGAACCTGCTGGACGCCGTGCGCGACGAGTCGGGCAAGGACGCCGCCGTGCGCCTGGTCTTCGAACCCAAGACCTCGCGCGTGGACCGCGACGAATTCGTCAACACGCTGCTGGCGCAGACCAGCATGGAAAGCAGCTCGTCCATCAACCTGGTGTGCATCGGCACCGATGGCAGGCCGCGCCAGAAGGGGCTGCGCGACATCCTGGTCGAGTGGCTGGCGTTCCGCACCAACACCGTGGTGCGCCGCACGCGCTTCCGCCTGGACAAGGTCATCGACCGCATCCACGTGCTGGAAGGCCGCATGGTCGTCTACCTGAACGTGGACGAAGTCATCCAGACGATCCGCGAATCCGACGAGCCGCGCGCCGCGCTGATGGAACGCTTCAAGCTGTCCGAACGCCAGGCCGAGGACATCCTGGAAATGCGCCTGCGCCAGTTGGCCCGCCTGGAAGGCTTCAAGATCGAGCAGGAACTGGCCGACAAGCGTGACGAACAGGTGCGCCTGCAGGAACTGCTGGACAATCCCGCTTCGCTCAAGCGCCTGCTGGTCAAGGAAATCGAGGCCGACGCCAAGCAATACGGCGACGACCGCCGCACGTTGATCGAGACCGCCGAACGCGCCGTGCTCGAAACCAAGGTGCTGGACGAGCCCGTCACCGTGATCGTGTCGCAGAAGGGTTGGCTGCGCGCCCGCCAGGGCCACGGCCACGATGCGTCGCAATTCGGCTTCAAGCAGGGCGACGATCTGTACGGCGCCTTCGAGTGCCGCACCACCGACACGCTGATCGCCATGGGCGACAACGGCCGCGTCTATTCGGTGCCGGTCGCCGGGCTGCCTTCGGCCCGCGGCGACGGCCAGCCGGTCACCACCATGATCGACCTGGGCAGCGGCACGCGTATCGTCCACACGATCGCGGCCGCGCCCGACAGCCGCTGGCTGCTGGCTACGCGCGGCGGCTACGGCTTTGCCGCCAAGCTGTCCGACATGGTCAGCCGCCAGCGCGCCGGCAAGCAGTTCATCACCCTGGAAGAGGGCGACGAACTGCTGCGTCCGGTGCCGCTGTTCGACGGCGCCAAGCAATTGGCGTTGCTGTCGCACAAGGGCAAGTTCCTGGTGTTCGGCCTGGACGAGGTCAAGACGCTGTCCGGCGGCGGCCGCGGCACCATCCTGATGGGGCTGGACGGGACCGACAAGCTGGACCAGACCGTGCCCATCGGCGCGGGCGGCCTGCGCGCGGCTGGCATCTACCGCAACAAGCACACCGAGGACATCCTGGCGGGCGACGCGCTGGCGCCGTACATCGGCAAGCGCGCCCGCAAGGGGCGGGCGCTGGATGTGCGGCCCAAGCAGCCGGTGGTGCTGTCGCCGGTGCTGGGCTAGGTTCCGGGCGGGCAGACAAGAGAATGGCGGGCTGCGGCCCGCCATTTTTTTCGTCTGTTGACCGGCTGCTCGATCCCGGTATTTAATAGATAGATCATTCAGTCTATTAATAGCATGCGCAAGATCGACCCCATCAAGCAGCAGGAACGGCGCACCCAGATATTGGCCGCCGCAGCGGATTGCTTTGCCGAGCACGGCTTCCATTCGACCTCGACGGCGCAGATCTGCGCCCGCGCCGGCATGAGCCCCGGCAACCTGTTCCACTACTACGGCAGCAAGGCGGAAATCATCGAAGCGATGATTGCGTCGGATACCGAGTCCGCGCGCGAACGCATGCGGCAAGCGTGCGCCGCGCCCGACGCGAGGCGGGCGTTGACGGATTGGGTCGCCGCGCAGTTGGCGCAGCATCAAGACCCGGCCTACGTCAGGCTGGGCATGGAGATCCTGGCCGAAGCCGTGCGCAACCCGCGCGTGCACGCGCTGGTGCTGGAGAACGAGGCGGCGCGCAAGGCCGGGTTGATGGCCTTGCTGGAAACGGTGTGGGCACAACGCACGCCGCCGCAGGCGGCAGCCGAGATGGCCGATACGCTGTTGCTGCTGCTGGACGGCGTCTACAGCCGGTCGGTGGTCGACCCCGCCTTTGGCGCGGCGGCCGGCAGCCGTCTCCTGGAACAGGCCTTGTCGCGGTGCCTGCCTGGCGACGCGCAACAAGGCGCAGCCGCAGGGGGGCAGGCATGAACGCGGCGGCAACCCATGCGCGGCTGGAGCAGGTCGATGCGCTGCGCGGCTTCGCGCTCTTCGGCATCCTGGTGGTCAACATCGGCGTGTTCTCGTCGCCGTTCTATGGCGCCGGCGTGGCCGACCCGGCGTACTCGCAGCCCTTGGACCTGGCCGTGCGCTGGCTGATCGCGTGGCTGTTCGAGACCAAGTTCTACCTGCTGTTCTCTTTCCTGTTCGGGTACAGCTTCACCTTGCAGATGACCGCTGCCGAACGCAGCCAGGCGGCTTTTGCGCCGCGCTTCCTGCGCCGCTTGGCGGGCCTGGCTTTGCTGGGGCTGGCGCACGCGGTGCTGTTCTACCAGGGCGACATACTGCTGACCTACGCATTGCTGGGCCTGGCGCTGCTGCTGTGCCGGCGGATGGAGCCGCGGCGGGCGCTGCGCATTTCGCTGTGGCTCATCGTGCTGACGGCCTCGTTGTGGGCCATTCTGGGCGCATTGAGCTATCTGGACCCGGTGTCGCCCGGGTACGAGGCGCAATACCACGCGGACGCCCTGGCGGCGATCGACGCCTACCGGGGCAGCATAGGCACGACCATCGCGCAGCACTGGAAAGAGCTGACCGGGGGCGTGTGGTTCACGGTGCTGTTCGTGCAAGGGCCGTTCGCGTTCGCAATGTTCCTGGCGGGCTACGCGCTGGGCCGCCGTAACGCGCTGGCCGATCCCTGGCGTCAGCCGCGTGTGCTGTGGTTGCTGTGCGCGCTGGGCCTGGCGCCAGGCCTGGCCGGTTCTGCGGCCTACGCCTTCAGCACGCTGCCGTCAGCGGGGGCAGCCTGGGAACTGCCGGGCCTGGCGGTGGACCTGCTGACCGCGCCGTTGCTCAGCATGTCGTACGCGGCGGCCTTGCTGCTGGCCATGCGCACACAGCTGGGGGCGCGGCTGGCGGGCTGGCTCGCGCCCGCCGGGCGGATGGCATTGAGCAACTACCTGATGCAATCCGTGGTCTGCGCCTTTCTTTTCACCGCTTGGGGTCTGCGCCTGTTCGGCTCGGTCTCGCCACTGGCGACGTTCTGCATTGCCGTCGCGATATTCGCGGCGCAGTTGCCGCTGTCCGCCTGGTGGCTGCGGCGCCACGCCTACGGCCCGGTCGAGTGGTTCCTGCGCGCGCTCACCATCGGCGCCTGGCCGGCCTGGCGGCGCGCGCGGGCTGACTGATCAGACCGGCTTGGCGCGCAGCCGGCCGACGGGGGCGCCGCCGTCGCGCCGGCCCTGGCGCGCCCACATGCCTGCCAGCAGCAGCAACGCGGGCACATATACCCAGAAGTCGGACCAGCGCTGCGGGTTGGGCGCCTTCACTTCCAGCACGTCCCAGCCTTGTTCCCAGCCGGCGCGCTGGGCGCGGCTGCCGAAACGCACGCCGCCGATCTGCGTCTGGTCGCCCAGGCTCATCAGTGTCAGTCCGGCCTCGGCCAGGCGCTTGCGGCCCGCGTCCTGCCCGCCCGGGTTGTCGGTCAATTCGGGCAGGGCAACGGCCACCGTCTTGGTCAGTTCGTCGCCTTCCAGGTTGATGCCGCGCAGCACCACCGTCAGCCTTCCATTGTCGGGCAGCGCGCCCGCGATGGCCTGCATCTCGGAGGCCGGACGGCTTTCATGGCGCGGCGCGAAATGGTCCATGAACCAGTCCGGACGGAACAGCATGAACATGACCAGCAGCAGCACGCCGACTTCGGCCAGCGTGCAGCGCACGCGGAACCAGCGCATGGTGGCGGCGGCGAAGGTCAGCGAGGCGATCGTGGCGCCCGTCACGACCAGCGCCAGTTCCCAACCGTAGGTGACGTCGATCAGCAGCAGCATGGGGTTGAACACGAACATGAACGGCAGGATGGCCGTGCGCGCCGCGTAGGTCACGCCCTGGATGCCGGTCTTGATCGGGTCCTCGCCCGAGATGGCGGCGGCCGCGAAGGTCGCCAGGCCGACGGGTGGGGTGATGTCGGCCATGATGCCGTAGTAGAAGACGAACATGTGCACCGCGATCAGCGGAATCACCAGGCCGCTCTGCGCGCCCAGCTCCACCACCACGGGCGCCATCAGCGTCGCCATCAGGATGTAGTTGGCCGTGGTCGGCATGCCCAGGCCCAGGATCAGGCACACCACCGCCGTGAAGATCAGCATCAGCAGCACGTTGCCCATGGACACCAGTTCGACGAAGGCCGTCATGCGCAGGCCCAGGCCGGTCAGGGTGATGGCGCCCACGATCAGCCCGGCGGTGCCGCAGGCGATGGCGATGCCTATCATGTTGCGGGCGCCGTCCTCCAGGCCGCCGATGGCGTCGCGCCAGCCGTGGCGCCAGGCCGCGGACACCGGCTGCTTGCGGAACCAGGCGATCAGCGGACGCTGCGTCACCATCTGGAACAGCATCGCCATCGCCGCCCAGAACGCCGACAGTCCGGCCGACAGCTCTTCCACGCTCAGGCACCAGACCAGGATGCCGATGGGAATCAGAAAGTAGAGCCCGGCGCGCACCGTGGGCCAGGGTTGCGGGCGCACGGGATGGTTGATGTCGATGTCCTGCGGCAAGTCGGGGTGGCGCGCCGCCACGCGCAGCAGCCACAGATAGAGCACGGCCAGGATGGCCAGCAACACCCAGATGGCCGCGGCGCCTGCCACGGCCTGCACGCCCGTGCCTATCCAGTAGACCGCGCCCATCACCAGCAAGGTGCCGCTGATGCCCATGCCCCATCCGGCCAGCTTCTGCAGCGGCGTGCGCGCGGGGCCCGAGGCCATCATGGGCTGGATGCCCAGTTTCAGGGCTTCCAGGTGGACGATGTAGAACAGCGCGATGTAGGAGATCGCGGCCGGCAGGATCGCGTGGCGGATGATGTCGGTGTAAGGAATGCCGACATACTCGATCATCAAAAAGGCGGCTGCGCCCATCACGGGCGGCATGATCTGGCCGTTGACGGACGAGGCGGTCTCGATGGCCCCGGCGCGCACGCCGCCGTATCCGGCCTTCTTCATCAGCGGAATCGTGAAGATGCCGCCCGTCACCACATTGGCCACCGACGACGCCGACACCAGGCCGTTGACGGCGGAGGACACCACCGCCACCTTGGCCGGCCCGCCGCGCAGGTGCCCCAGCAGCGCGAACGACACCTGCATCATGTAGTTGCCCGCGCCGCACTTGTCCAGCATCGAGCCCAGCAGCACGAAGATGAAGATGTACGACACCGATACGCCCAGCGCCACGCCATAGACGCCTTCCGTTGTCAGCCACATGTGCGACATCAGGCGTTCCAGCGACGCGCCGCGGTGCGCCAGCACGTCGGGCAGCCAGGGACCGGCCAGCGCGTAGGCCACGAACACCAGGCCCAGCACGGTCATGGGCAGGCCGAGCGCGCGGCGCGTCACCTCCAGCAGCAGCGCCAGGCCAATCGCGGCAGTGGCCACGTCCATGGTGGTCGGCTGGCCGGGACGGCCCGCCAGCTCGTTGTAGAAGACGTACAGATAGCTGCCGCAGAAGCCCGCCATCAGCGCCAGCGCCCAGTCGTACCAGGGCATGCGGTCGCGCGCCGAGCGCTTGCTGGCGGGGTAGGCCAGATAGCCCAGGAACATGGCGATGCCCAGGTGCAGGGCGCGCGCCTCGGTGTCGTTGAAGATGCCCCAATTCAGGGAGAACGGCAGCGGCGACGCGTACCAGAGCTGGAAGAGGGACCAGATCAGCGCGCCCGCCGCCAAGGTGGCGCCCGCCAGGCCGCGCACATTGCGGCCTCCGCGGTCGGCGTCGGCGACCAGCTGTTCCAGGTCCGGGGCCGGCGTATGCGGCTCTTTATTCATGAAATTCCCCTACGTGTCATGGCGCGCGCCGGCGGCGCGGCGCGCGTTGAGCCCCCGCGCTTGCTGTGCGCAGGGGACGGCAGCCTGCGTGGCGGGGTTAGACCCGGCCACACACGCGTGCCGTTTCAGCGGCCCTTGGGCCTGGGCCTCAGAGCAGGCCCTTTTCCTTGAAGTACTTCTCGGCGCCCGGATGCAGCGGCGCCGACAGCCCGTTCTTCACCATGTCCGCCGCCTTCAGGTTGGCAAACGCGGGGTGCAGCTTCTTGAAGTCGTCGAAGTTGTCGAACACCGCCTTGACCACGGTGTAGACCGTCGCCTCGGGCACGTCGGCGGAAGTGACGAAGGTAGCGGTCACGCCGTAAGTCTTGGTTTCCGTCGGGTTGTTCGGATACAGCCCGGCCGGAATCGAGGCGTGGGCGTAGTACGGGTACTTCTCGACCAGCTTGTCCACGGCGGGACCGGTCAGCGACACGAGCTTGGCGCCGCAGCTGGTGGTGGGGTCCTGGATGTTGGCCGAGGGGTGGCCCACGCCATAGAAGAAGCCGTCGATCTTGCCGTCGCACAGCGCGGAACCGTGCTCGTCGGGACGCAGTTCGGACGCCAGCGAGAAGTCCTTCAGCGTCCAGCCCATGGTGCTCAGCAACTCCTCCATCGAGGCGCGCGTGCCCGAGCCGGGGTTGCCGACGTTGAAGCGCTTGCCCTTGAGGTCTTCGAAGCTCTTGATGTTCGCGTCCTTGCGCGTCACGACGGTGAAGGGCTCGGGGTGGATGGAGAACACCGAGCGCAGCTTGGTGTACGGTCCGGCCTGCTTGAACTGGCCTTCGCCCTTGTAGGCGTTGAAGCCGACGTCGGATTGCACCACGCCCAGGTCCAGCTCACCGGCCTTGATGGTGTTGGCGTTGAAGACCGAGCCGCCGGTCGATTCGACCGAGCAACGGATGCCGTGACTGGAACGATCCTTGTTGACCAGACGGCAGATGGCGCCGCCGGCGGCATAGTAGACGCCGGTGACGCCGCCCGTGCCGATACTGACGAACTTCTGTTGGGCGGCGGCGGGCGCCGGCGCCGTGGACAGCAATGCCGTGGCAAGGCCCGCGGCTGCGAGCGTCCAGGCGTTGCGATGGCCCAAGGGGTGTTTGACGGACGTGGTCATGCAAACTCCTTTTGGGGTTTTTCCCCGTGATATTGCCGGTCTTGGCCGGCGGTTGGTGCGCCCCGCGAGCCGCGGAGCACCCTGTGCGTATCATCACGAGCCCGCGCCAGGCGGGCGGCACGGCGCAATCGCTTGCGCCGCGCTTGCAGCAGGCGGCTAGGCGCGCGCCTGCGCGATGGCGGCGTCGATGGCGCCGCTCAGACGGTCGGTCAACTGGTCCAGTTCATCGTCGGAGATGATGAAGGGTGGGGCGAGCAGCACGTGGTCGCCGTGGCGGCCGTCGATGGTGCCGCCCATCGGGTAGACCATCAAACCGAGCGCCATGGCTTCGCGCTTGATGCGCGCGTGCAGCGACAGCGCGGGGTCGAAGGTCTGCTTGCTGGCGCGGTCCTGCACCAGCTCGATGCCCATGAAGAGGCCGCGGCCGCGGATGTCGCCGACGTGCGGATGCGCGCCCAGCGCGCTCTCCAGCCGCTGGCGCAAGCCTGCGCCCTGCGCTTGCACGCGCGCCAGCAGGCCGTCGCGCCGGATCACCTCCTGCACGGCGAGCGACGCGGCGCAGGCGATCGCATGGCCCAGATAGGTGTGGCCATGCTGGAAGAAGCCGCTGCCTTGCTGCATGGCATCCACGATGCGCTGCTGCACCATCACCGCGCCGATCGGCTGATAGCCGCCGCCCAGGCCCTTGGCGATGGTGATCAGGTCAGGCGTGACGCCTTCCTGTTCCACTGCGTACAGCGTGCCGGTGCGGCCCATGCCGCACATGACCTCGTCGGCGATCAGCAGCACGCCGTGACGGTCGCAGACTTCGCGGATGCGGCGGAAATAACCCGGCACAGCCGTGACGGCGCCGGCGGTGGCGCCGACCACGGGTTCGGCCACGAAAGCCATCACCGTGCCCGGACCCAGGCGCTCGAAGGTCTGTTCCAGTTCCTGCGCCAGACGTTCGCCGTATTGCTCGGGGCTTTCGTCCTCGCGCTGGTCGCGGTAGGCGTAGCAGGGCGACACGTGCTCGACCTCGATCAACAGCGGCGCGAACTGCGCGCGGCGCCAGGCATTGCCGCCCACCGCCAGCGCGCCCAGCGTGTTGCCGTGATAGCTCTGGCGCCGCGCGACGATGTGGCGGCGTTCCGGCTGGCCGATTTCCACGAAGTACTGCCGCGCCATTTTCAGCGCGGCTTCGACCGCTTCCGAGCCACCCGAGACGAAGTAGGCATGGGAAATGCCCGGCGGCGCATCGGCCACCAGGCGCTCGGCCAATTGCTCCGCGACCTCGGTCGTGAAAAAGCTGGTGTGGGCATAGGCCAGCGCGTCGATCTGCGCATGCATGGCGGCCTGGATGTCGGGGTGGTTGTGTCCCAGGCAGGAGACCGCCGCGCCGCCCGAACCGTCGAGGTAGGAGCGGCCGGCGCTGTCGTAGACCCACACGCCCTGGCCGCGGACCGCGACGGGAGGCGTCTGGCGCAATGAACGATGCATGACATGGGTGTGGCTCATGGGGCAATTCCGCAATGCAGGAGGTTAAAGGCGAATCCGGACGGGATGTCAGGCGGGGCGGCGCGGCGGCGCGCTCCAGTAAACGTTGTCGTTGAGCAGGCGCTGTTCCACTTCGGTCAGCCGGTTCAGCACCTCCTCGCCGCCGCGCGCGGTCAGGCGGGCGATCAGGTGCTCCGCCAGGCCCAGCAGGCCGGCGGTGGTGTGGAAGAACGACCCGGGCCCCTGGCGCGCCGGGCGGGCCCGCACGCCTTCGCGGTCAGGAGGCGCGAAGCGCAGGGTGTGGCGGGCGTCGACCGCCAGCGGCGACAAGGGGTCATCGGTCAGCGCGATCAGCGCCACGCCGCGCTGCGCGGCCTGGCGGGCCAGTTGCACGGTGGCGGTGGGATAGGGCGCCTGCGAGATCACGATCAGCGCGTCGCCGGGTCCCAGGTTGTCGGCTTGCTCGGCGGGCGCGCCGCCCAGGCCGTCTATGAGCACGCTGTTGCGCCGCACCAGCTGGTAGGCGTAGCGCATCTGGAAGGCAATGCCGAAGGCTGAGCGCGTGCCCAGGAAGCCGACCTGCCTGGCTTCCAGCAGGGTCTGCACCGCGGCGTCGAAGGCGGAGGGCGGGTTCAGCGCGCAGACGGAGCTCATGGCCCGAACCTGATAGTCGGTGAGCACGTCGTGCCCGGGCGCCGCGGGTTCGCCCGCCGCGGCCTGCAGCGCGGCGGCGCGCTCGCGCAGTCCCGGTGCGGCCTGCCCTGCCAGGGCCTGCTGGAAGGGCTGACGGAAATCCTCGTAGCTGGAAAAGCCGACGGCCCGCGCCAGCCGCAGCATGGTTGCCGGCGCCACGCCCAGGGTCTGGGCCTGGCGCCGCATGGACCACAGGCCGACCTCGGCGGGGTGCGCCACGACCCAATGCGCCGCCCGCTGCAGTTCCGGCGGCAGTTGTTCCAGTTTTTCCTGGAGGGTCAGGAGGAGGTCGGACGGCAAGGACATGTACGGCGGGAAGAGGCTGTAAAAAAACAGATGATAAATCTTGAATCAATAAAAAAACATATGTTTTTATAAGGGGTTCCACCTAGAGTGCCTGACGGTTCAGGCAAGCTCGCTCGCAGGTAAGTCCTTGAAATTCGCCGCCAATTCCCGCAAATCGGCGCTCATTTACTTACATCACGCAACGGGATTTTTGTTTGACGGGAATGAATCGTGCGCATATCATTTGTGTAGAAATGAATTTGACCGAACACGTTTTCCCATGACTGACACCGCGAAATCCGACCCTGCACAGCAATACGATTTGCGCATCTTGCGGGCCCTGCGCCGCATCACGCGTTCCATCGCCTTGCATTCGCGCCAGTTGTCCGCCGTCAGCCACATTACGGCGCCGCAACTGATGTGCCTGCGCACCGTGATCGCCAACGGTCCGATGACGGCCACCGCGATCAGCCGCGAAATGCACGTCAGTCCCAGCACCGTGGTCGGGATCCTGGATCGCCTGGAAGACAAGGGCTTGATCCGCCGCGAACGCGGCCGCGAAGACCGTCGCATCGTATTCGTCACGGCCACGGACGCGGGCCGCGAACTGGCGCAAGGCGCGCCGTCGCCGCTGCAAAAGCATCTGGCCGACGCGCTCAATGCCTTGCCCGAACTGGAACAGGCCACCATCACGCTGTCCCTGGAGCGCATCGTGGCGCTCATGGAGCAGGACGGCCAGGCCGCCGTCGACACGCATGGCGACGTGTCTTCGCCCATCCTTGAAGTGCCCACGGGCGGGGCACCCCCTGAATCGGGAATCGTTGCATGAAGAAAACCGAACTGGATACCCCAACCCTCTCAAGTGCCGTGGCGCCGGCGGTCAGCGCGCAGACCCATACCATGCGTCTGCCCGACCGCAAAGACGGCGCCGCCATCCACCGCCTCATTTCCGAGTGCCCGCCGCTCGACCTGAATTCCCTCTACGCGTACCTGCTCCTCGCTGAGCATTTCCGCGACACCTGCGTCCTGGCCGAAAGCGCCGGCGGACGCATCGACGGTTTTATCTCCGCATACGTGATCCCGGACCGGCCCGACACCTTGTTTGTCTGGCAGGTCGCGGTGCACACCCGCGCACGCGGCCATCGACTGGGCCGCGCCATGCTCCGCGAGCTCTTGCGCCGCAAGGGTCTCGAGCATGTCCGCTATCTCGAAACCACGGTGGGGCCTGACAACCAGGCATCGCGCCGCAGCTTTGCCGGCCTGGCCAGCGAACTCGGCGCCCACGTCTCCGAGCAGCCGTTCTTCGACCGGCAGCTTTTCGGCGGCGCGGACCATGACGACGAGATGTTGTTGAGGATAGGTCCGTTCGCCTTGCCAGCCCCCTAGGGGCGGCGCAAGCCCAGCGGTCTTATCGAATTACCGGGATGGTTGGCCGATCCGGATGCGCAAGCGCACCCGGAAGGGTTCTGGCCGTCCGTCCACTCATGAGATGAAAAGGGAGGATTAATCATGGACTTGAAGATCTTTGACCGGATGGAGTCGGAGGTACGGGGCTACATCCGGTCGTTCCCCGTGATATTCAGCCAGGCCAGGGGCTCGACCCTGATCGATGAGGACGGCACCGAATACATCGATTTCTTCAGCGGCGCCGGCACGCTGAACTATGGCCACAACAATCCTGTTCTCAAGGAAAAGCTGCTGGAGTACGTCCAGTCGGACGGCGTAGTGCATGGCCTGGACATGGCCACCAGCGCGAAGAAGCGTTTCCTGGAGACGGTGGACCGCGTGCTGCTCAAGCCGCGGAACTGGCAATACACCTTGCAGTTCACCGGTCCCACCGGCACCAACGCGGTTGAAGCCGCGCTGAAGATCGCGCGCCAGGTCAAGGGACGTCCCAACGTCATCTCTTTCACCCATGGTTTCCATGGCGTGAGCGGCGGCTCGTTGGCGGTGACGGCCAACATGAAGTTCCGCGACGCGTCCGGCTATGCGCTGGGCAACACCACCTTCATGCCCTACGACGGATACTTCGGTCCGGACGTGGACACCATGGCCTATCTTGAACGCATGCTGGAAGATCCCAGCAGCGGCATGGACAAGCCGGCGGCCGTCATCGTGGAAACGGTGCAGGGCGAAGGCGGCGTCAACGTGGCGACGCTGCGCTGGCTGAAGGAACTGGAAAAGCTGTGCAAGCGCCACGACATGCTGCTGATCGTGGACGACATCCAGGTTGGCTGCGGGCGCACCGGCACGTTCTTCAGTTTCGAGTCCGCGGGTATCCGCCCCGACATCATTACCCTGTCGAAATCGCTGTCGGGCTTCGGCCTGCCGATGTCGCTGGTGCTGATGAAGCCCGAGCTGGACATCTGGAAACCCGGCGCCCACAGCGGCACCTTCCGCGGCAACAACCTGGCCTTCGTCACGGCCGCGCAGGCGCTGGAAACCTATTGGGCCAACACCGCCTTCGCCACCGAAATCCAGCGCAAGGAGCGCCAGGTGCGCGACTGGCTGGAGAACCTGGTTCACAGCTATCCCAACGCCGGCCTGTCGGTGCGCGGCCGCGGCCTGATCCAGGGCCTGGTGTGCAACGCCACGCCCGCGCTGGCCAACCGCATCGCGCAGAACGCCTTCAAGAAAGGCGTCGTGATCGAGACCTCGGGCGCGCACGATGAAGTGCTCAAGCTGCTGCCCGCGCTGACCATCGAGGAAGAGCTGCTCGGCAAGGGCCTGGACGTGATCGAAGCCAGTGTCGCGGAAGCGCTCGCCGAAGAAGGGCAGTCCGCCCGCATCCTGAAATTTGGAGGAAAACGTCAATGATCGTACGCAATGTCAAAGATGTGATCGGCACCGCCGACGAAGTCCGCACCGACACCTGGGTCAGCCGCCGCGTGCTGCTCAAGAAGGACGGCATGGGCTTCTCCTTTCATGAGACCACCATCTTTCCGGGCGGCCGCACCCACATCCACTACAAGAACCATCTTGAAGCGGTGTGGTGCATCGAAGGCGACGGTTCCATCGAGACCATCGCCGACGGCAAGAAGTACGAACTGGGGCCCGGCGTGGTCTACGCCCTGAACGAACACGACGAGCACTGGCTGTGCGGCGGCAAGGAGCCGCTGCGCGTCATCTGCGTCTTCAACCCGCCGCTGACCGGCCAGGAAGTGCATGACAAAGAAGGCGTCTACGCCTTGCCTGAAGCCGAAGCCCAAGCGGCCTGAAACACAAGGAGGTTCGCATGATCTCACCTGCACAGGATCCGTACGCCTCCCGTACGGATCGAAGTTCCGCCATCATCGCCCGCCAGGACCCGGTGGTCTATGAAAATGGCCAGTACGCCAGCGCATTGAACGCCGGCCAGGTCGAGCAATACGAGCGCGACGGCTTCATCCTGCTGGAGAACCTGTTTTCCGAAGATGAAATCCGCGCGCTGTCCACCGAGGTCGAGCGCATGACGCGCGACCCCTCTATCGTCCGCCGCGAAGAGTCCATCACCGAGCCCGGCAGCAATGCGGTGCGCTCGATCTTCATGGTGCACGTGCTCAATCCCATCCTGTCGCGCCTGGTGCGCGATCCGCGCCTGGTCAATGTGGCGCGGCAGATCCTGGGGTCCGAGGTGTACATCCACCAGTCGCGCGCCAACATGAAGCCCGGCTTCAAGGGCAAGGAGTTCTACTGGCACTCCGACTTCGAAACCTGGCACGTCGAGGACGGCATGCCGGCGATGCGCGCGCTGAGCTGCTCGGTGCTGCTGACCGACAACAACGAGTGCAACGGCCCCTTGATGCTGGTGCCCGGATCGCATCGCCAGTTCATCTCGTGCGTGGGCGAGACGCCGAATGAACACTACAAGCAGTCGCTGAAGAAGCAGGAATACGGCGTGCCGGATCCGGTCAGCCTGCAGCTGCTGGTGGAGCAGGGCGGTATCCGCTCCATGACGGCCAAGGCCGGCTCGGTGGTGTTCTTCGACTGCAACACGATGCACGGATCCAACAGCAACATCTCGCCGTGGCCGCGCGCCAACGTGTTCATGGTCTACAACAGCATGGAAAACACGCTGAACCCGCCCAAGTACGGCCTGACTCCGCGTCCCGAGCACATCGCGACGCGCAAGGGATTCAAGGCGGTCACCCCGCTGG
The DNA here is from genome assembly GCF_003576205.1 of Achromobacter sp. K91. NCBI lineage: Bacteria > Pseudomonadati > Pseudomonadota > Betaproteobacteria > Burkholderiales > Alcaligenaceae > Achromobacter > Achromobacter sp. K91. Next base: position 40,196 of record NZ_QWFB01000039.1, read on the forward strand.
ATACCTTGAAGCTGGTGGGGGGCTGAGCCTCCTGTGAAAATGCCCAGGCGCTGCCTGGGCATTTTTTCTTCCGGGCGTCTGCTATTCTCTGCGCACTTCGCCCCATCGAGACTCCGCACGCCATGTCCGCCCGCATCCTCAGCCTGCACATCTACCCGGTCAAATCCTGCGCGGGCATTGCCCTGGACGAATCGCCCATCGACCGCGCTGGGCTGGCCCACGACCGCCGCTGGATGCTGATCGGCGCCGATGGCCAGTTCATGACGCAGCGCCAATGGCCTGCGATGGCCCTGATCCGCACGGCGCTCACGGCCGACACGCTGCGCCTGTCAGCGCCGGGCATGTCCGATCTGGACGTTGCCCTGGACGGATCGGGACTGGAACAAGAGGCGCAGTCCGTGGCAGTGTGGAGCGATACCACGTCCGGCCGGCGCGAAAGCGCGGCGGCCGGGCAGTGGTTTTCCGACTTCCTGAAGACGCCGTGCCGTCTGTACAAGGTGGACGCGGCCGCGCAACGCAACGCCAAGCCGGACTGGGTGTCGCGCTGGGTGGACGCGCATCCAGACCTGGCCGAACCGTTCGCGGGCCAGCACTGCTTTGGCTTTGCTGACGGCTTCCCGCTGCTGGTGGCCAACCAGGCCTCGCTGGATGACCTGAACGCCCGCCTGCAGGCCAACGGCGTGGCGCCGGTGCCGATGGACCGCTTCCGACCCAATATCGTGGTCCAGGGCGAATGGGAAGCCTTCGAGGAAGACCACACCGCCCTGATCGAAGCCGCGGGCGTGAAGATGGCTTTCGTCAAGCCTTGCACCCGTTGCTCGATTCCCGACATCGACCAGAACACCGCCCAGCAGTATGAAGAGCCTGGCCGCACACTGGCCGGCTACCGCAATCTGGAAATCGGCGTGGTGTTCGGCCAGAACGCCATCCTGGACGCGCCCAAGGGCGCGCGCCTGAAGGTCGGCGACGAGGTCGGGATCGAACTGGATTTCTGAATCCGGGGCCTCGCCGCCGGGGCCTTAGGCCGAGGACAGCTTCAGGCCCACCAGGCCGAGCACGATGAGGGCGACGCTGGCGATGCGCATCCAGCTGGTGGATTCGCCGAACAGCACGATGCCGGCCACGAAGGCGCCGATCGTGCCGATGCCTACCCACACCGCATAGGCCGTGCCCAGGGGCAGGGATTTCATGGCGACCGCCAGCAGCCAGACGCTGATGGCCATGCCTCCCGCGGTGATGGCCGAAGGCCAGAAACGGGTGAATCCGTGGGTGTATTTCAGGCCTACGGCCCAGACGATTTCAAACAGGCCTGCGAGTACCAGGATGATCCAGGTCATTACGACTCCTACCTTGTGCTGCCGGCGTGCCGCCGGCGCGAGGGGCCGTCCCCAGAATCAAACGCGCCAGCCTAGTCGCCGCGCGCGGCAGCGGGCCGTCCCGCTGCGGCAAAAATTATAGAATACCGGGTTCATACGGCAAAACCGGGTGCCGGGCATCACTCTTGCAACACTTCGCGTTCCGGGCCGCGAAACCAGGATATTTATCATGCAACGCATCATGCTGCGGGCAAAACTGCACCGCGTCACGGTCACCGAAGCCGACCTCCACTACGAGGGGTCTTGCGGCATCGACGAAGACTTGCTGGACGCTGCCGGCATGCGCGAGTTCGAACGCATCGAGCTCTATAACGTCACCAACGGTGAACGTTTCGACACCTACATCATCAAGGCGGCCCGCGGCAGCGGCGCCATCTCCTTGAACGGCGCCGCCGCGCGCCGCGCCCAGGTCGGCGACCTGATGATCATCTGCACCTACGGCCCGATGTCCGAGGCCGACTCGGCCACGCACAAGCCGCTGGTGGTGCTGGTGGACGACGCCAACCGCGTCAAGGAAATCCGCAAGTTCCCGGCCTGAGGCCGGGCCGGGCGGAGCGCCTCGCGAACGAGGCGCTCCGCTAACACCCTGAACCGTTTCATCATGAGCTTCCAGGTCATCATCCAACCCAGCCAGCATCAATTCCCGGTCGAACCCGGCCAGACCGTGCTCGATGGCGCGCTGGCCGCTGGCATCGTCCTGCCGTACAGCTGTCGCAACGGCGCCTGCTCCACCTGCAAGGGCCGCGTGGTGTCCGGGGAGTTCGACGCGGGGCAGTATCCCGCGCAGATTCTTTCGCCCGAGGAACTGGCCGGCGGCTACACGTTGTTCTGCCAGGCCCGGCCTGAATCCGACATGGTGGTCGAATCCACCGAAGTCCGCCTGGCCAGCGATATCCAGATCCGCAAGCTGCCTTCGCGCGTGCAGGCGCTGGAACGCGTGGCCCCGGACGTCACCGTGATCAAGCTGCAGTTGCCCGCCTCCGAGCAGTTCCGCTACTACGCCGGCCAGTACATCGAAGTCATCCTGAAGGACGGCCGCCGGCGCAGCTATTCGATGGCCGGCGCGCCCCACACCGGCAGCCCGCTTGAACTGCACATCCGGCATATGCCCGGCGGCGTGTTCACCGACCATGTGTTCGGCGCCGGCGACACGCAGATGAAAGAGCGTGAGATCCTGCGCCTGGAAGGGCCGTTCGGTTCCTTCTTCCTGCGTGAAGACAGCGACAAGCCAGTCGTGCTCCTGGCCAGCGGCACGGGCTTTGCCCCGGTCAAGGCTATTGTCGAGCACATGATCCACAACAACATCAAGCGCCCCGTGGCGCTGTATTGGGGCGGACGCCGTCCGCGCGACCTCTACATGGACGCGCTGGCCCAATCGTGGACCGGCATGCTGCCCGATTTCCGCTACGTGCCGGTAGTCTCCAATGCCGTACAGGAAGACGGCTGGACCGGGCGCACCGGCTTTGTCCACGAAGCCGTCATGCAGGACATCGCCGACCTCTCGGGCCATCAGGTCTATGCCTGCGGCACGCCTCTGATGGTGGACGCCGCAAGGCGCGAATTCAGCGCCCAGAACGGCTTGCCGCCCGAAGAGTTCTACGCCGACGCCTTCACGTCCGAAGCGGACCTGGCCAAGGCTGCAACCCAGTCTTGAGTAACAGGGCATGAGCGAATCGGGGTGGAACGAGCGGGCCTGGAAAGGTTTGTGACTTCCGCCCCTTTTTATTCCATAGGCGCGGGCAAAGCGCCGGGGTAAACTGCCGGGCAGCAGCTTGCCATGGGGCGCGGACATCGGGTCGGCGGACCGAGCTGGCACGCAAGGAGCAATGCGGGCATGAAAGTAGCGGTATTGGGTGGCGGCATCATCGGAATCTCCAGCGCCTGGTGGCTGAACCAGGCCGGCCATGACGTCGTCGTCATAGATCGCTGCACCGGTCCCGCCCAGGAAACCAGTCTGGCCAATGGCGCGCAGATCTCGGTCTCCTACGCCGAACCCTGGGCCAATCCCCAAGCCCCGCTCAAGCTGCTCAAATGGATGTTCCAGGACGACGCCCCGCTGCTGTTCCGTCCGCAACTGGACTGGCGGCAATGGATGTGGGGGCTGGCGTTCCTGCGCGAGTGCCTGCCCAGCCGCCTGGCTCCCAATATCCGCGCCATGGTCCGCATGGCGGAATACAGCCGCGCGACCCTGCGTAGCATGCGCGCTGAACTGGGCATCCAATACGATCACCTGGAACGCGGCATCCTCAATTTCTACCGCGATCCGCACGAATTCGAAAACTCGCAGCGCGCCGCGGGCCTGATGCGCGACTTCGGCGTGGAACGCCGTGTGGTATCGACCGACGAGGTCATCGCCATCGAGCCCGCGCTGGCGCCGCACCGCCAGACCATCGTCGGCGGCGATTACACGCCCGAGGACGAGAGCGGCGACGTGCACCTGTTCACCGTGGCCCTGGCCGAGCGTTGCGCCCGGGCCGGCGTCGAATTCCGCTACAGCACGCGCGCCACGCGCCTGCTGACCACTGGCGGCACCGTGCAAAGCGTCGAGATCATCGAACCCGATGGCCGTTACGGCGCCTTGTCGGCCGACGCCTACGTCGTGGCGATGGGCAGTTTCAGCCCCTACCTGCTGCGGCCGCTGGGCGTGCCCTGCAACGTCTATCCGGCCAAGGGCTATTCCGCGACTTTCCCGGTGATCAAGCCGGACGCCACGCCCACGGTCAGCCTGACGGACAGCAGCCACAAGGTGGTTTTCTCGCGCCTGGGCGACCGCCTGCGCATGGCCGGAACCGCCGAGCTGTCGGGCTATTCCCGCAGCCTGAACACCGGACGTTGCGAAGCCATGACCCGCTTGGCGCGCGAACTTTTTCCCGACGCGCTCGATTTCGAGCGCGTCAGTTATTGGTCGGGCTTGCGCCCGTCCACTCCCTCGAACGTGCCCATTATCGGCCGCAGCCGTATCCCCAACCTGTACGTCAACACAGGACACGGTACGCTCGGCTGGACGATGGGCGTTGGCTCGGGCCGGGCATTGGCCGATCTGCTCAGCGGAAGGCGGCCGGAACCGGAATTTCCTTTTCTTGGTCTGTGAACCTATGAAGAATCTGCAATTGGCGGGCGTTGCCCGCGCGATGTTCGCCAGCCGGCGCGCATGGTTGTTCGGCGCCGCCATGGCGATGGCCGGTGCGGCGAATGCCGCCGCGGTCGAGATCCAGGTCTGGCACACGCTGACCGACGCAAACAAGGCCGAGTTCGAAAAGCTCGCCAAGCAATACAACAAGGAGCAGGACGAGGTCCGCGTGACGCTGCGCGGCTTCGCCTCGCCCAGCGCGCTGGAACAGGAAGCCGTCACGGCGGTCAAGGCCAAGAAGGGCCCGAACCTGCTGCAATTGACCGACAACCATTCGCCTGAAGTCGTCGCCCAGCACAAGGCCGTGCTGCCGCTGTACGAACTGCTGGCCAAGTACCCGATCAAGGACCTGAACTGGTTCGTGCCGGCCACCAGCAGCTTCACGCGCGACAGCAAGGGCCGCCTGCTGGCCTTCCCCTGGATGGCCGAAGTGCCGGTGATGTTCTACAACACCGCCGCCTACAAGAAGGCCGGCCTGGATCCCAACAAGCCCGCGCGCACGTGGACCGCTCTGCAAGGCGAGCTGCTGAAGCTGCGCGACGTGGCGGATATCGACTGCCCCTACGCCTCCAGCGACCAGGTCACGGTCCACCTGGAGAACCTGGCGCCGATCAACAACCAGCAGTTCACCAGCAACAACAACGGGCTGGACGCGGTCACCAAGAAGTCGGCCGCGCCGGCCATGCAGTTCGACACGCTGTACATGCGCCACATCTCGCTGATGGTCAGCTGGAAGCGTTCGCTGCTGTTCATGGCGCATTCGGGCGACAACGCCAGCGACAAGCTGTTCGCCAAGGGTGAATGCGCCGTGCTGACCGCCAACACCGGCGCGTTCGGCCAGTTCCTCAACACCAAGTCGCTGTCCTTCGGCGTGGCGCCGCTGCCTTACTACGAGCAGGCCACCAAGGACGGTGGCAAGCCCTTCGTGAGCGGTTCGGCGCTGTGGGCGCTGGAAGGCCATCCCCAAGCCGAGGAAAAGGCCACCGCCCAGTTCCTGGCCTGGCTGTCCAAGCCCGTCATCGCCGCGGAATGGCACCAGCGCACCGGCTACCTGCCCTTGACCGAGGCCGCTTTCCGCGCCTCGGACGTGTCGTTCTATAACCGCATTCCGGGCGTCCAGGCGCTGATTGCCTCCATGCGCACCAACCCCACGGCAAACAGCCGCGGTTTCCGCATGGCCAACTACACGCGCATCGAGCCCGTGCTGAACCAGCAACTGAACGATGCCTTCGAAGGCAAGGTGCCGCCGGTGGCGGCGCTGAACAACGCCGCCACCCAGGCACGCAGCATCGCGGCGCAACGCTGATCCAGGCAGGCGGCGCAGACGCCGCCGAATCCTGATGCAAACCCGGTCCCTGGACCGGGTTTTTTTTCGTCCGTCCGCCGCGCGACCAAACCATCCATGCGTACATGCCAGTCTGGTGACGCTGGGGCCGCTCATCCACCATGCCTCTCATGCGTATCGATTCCGGTGCGCCTTTTGCTCGCGGTGAGGCATGGTTCGTTTCTTCTTTCTGGCGGCAGGGCTGTCCTGCCTGGGGGCCTGCACAGGGGCCGGCAAGAGTCCGGCCGCAACGTCATGGGAAGCCTCGCGGCAGGCGGCCCAAGGCTTCCGCTTCGACTGGCAATTGTCAGGCGATCCCTCGGTTGCGCCCATGCAGGTGTTCGACGACGGCAAGGAAACCTGGCTGCAATTCGCGCCGGGCCAGCCGCTCCCGGCGATTTTCGGCGTAGGCAGCGACGGCGAGCGCGCCTTGCCCTACTTGCGGCGCGACCCCTATGTCGTGCTGGCGGGTGGGTGGAGCGGGCTGCTGTTTCGCGGCGGGCGTCTGAGCGCCCGCGCGCAGCGACTGCAACCGGTCGCCGACGCCCGGGCGGGGAGCAGGCCGCAGGATGAGCCTGCGCCGCTGGCGCCAGCTGTCGTGGCTG
>NZ_QWFB01000082.1:0-41671 GCF_003576205.1 Achromobacter sp. K91
AGATGTGTATAAGAGACAGGGGCTGGGCGGCGCGGGCGACGCCAGCAACCTGTCTGGCGTGTCGCTGGGCGGGCGCGGCGGCGCGGCGGGCGACGGCGGCGCCGTGACCCTGACCTTGAATGCCGGCAGCCACATCAGCACCAGCGGCGCGGGCTCCCATGGCCTGATCGCCCAGTCCATCGGCGGCGGCGGAGGCATCGCGGGCGACACCAGCAAGGGCTTGCAGCTGGACTCGGGCGGCTGGACCCCAGGCAGCGGCCAGACGGGTGGCAACGGCAACGGCGGCGCGCTTAACCTCAATGTCGCCAGCAACATCACGACCCAGGGGGCCTACGCCTTCGGCGTGATCGCCCAATCCATCGGCGGCGGGGGCGGGCTGGGCGGCAATGCCGCCGGCGGCTTCGCCGGCAGCACGGCAGGCGCCGGCAGCACGGGATCCGGCGGGAACGTCACGCTGACGCAGAGCGGCAGCATCGCCGCCACCGGCGCCGGCGCCACCGGCATCTTTGCGCAAAGCGCCGGTCCGCAAGGTTCGGGCCAGGTCGCGGTCACCGTCGACGGTTCGGTCAGCGGCGGCACCGGCGCGGGCGCATATGGCGTCTGGATCGTCGGCGACAAGCAGAACACGCTGACCGTGGGCTCGGCGGGCATGATCATCGCCGGCGCAGGCGGCAGCGCCGTACGCTACGACGGCGCCGCCCTGCAGCAGGCCAAGACCGTGAGCTTCCTGGCCAGCGCCCCCGGCGCCAGCCTGTCCGTCAACAATGCGGGGACCGTACTGGGCAACATCGAATGCGGCGGCGGCGCGGGCGGCATCGCCTGCAACGTCTGGAACGCCGCCAGCGGCACCCTGAGCGACGCCACGCTTTATCAGGCCAACATCGACAACGCGGGGCTGGTCGCCATAGGCAGGTCCGGCGCCTTCGACACGCTCACGGTTACGGGGAATTTCAACCTGCAGGCCGGCGGCCTGCTGCAGGCGGACGTGGACTTCGCCAACCTCAAATCGCCGAGCATGGTGGTGCAGGGCGATACCCGCCTGAACGGCCAGGTCAATGTCCAGCCCATCACCTTGCTGCCCGATCACGAAGTCACCGTGGCGACGCTGCAAGGCGATGTGCAAGGCAGCCCCGTTGCCAAGGACAGCCCGGTGATCGACTACGACGCCAGGCTGGACGGCAAGAACGTGCGCGTGCGCGCAGCGCAGGCCGACTTCGCCGCGCCGTCCATGCAATTGGCCGCCAATCAGCGCTCGGTTGCGAATCATCTGCAGGGCGCCTGGAACCTGGGTGGCAACGCCGCCATGGCGTCCTTGTTCGCGGCGCTGGACATGGCCTCCCGCGAAAGCGCCGACACCTATTCGAACCGGCTGTCCGACCTGTCGGCCGGCGTCACCGTGGCGCCTGCCGCGCAGATGCAGGCCAGCATGGCGCGCTTTACCGGCGCCATGATGTCGTGCCCGGCATTCCAGGGCGGCGACGCGCTGACCGGCGAGCAGGATTGCCTGTGGGGCCAGGTGTCCGGCATCAATACCAACCAGGACGGCGACGGCGGGGTCTCCGGATTTTCGTTCGATGGCGTCACCTACCAGTTCGGCGGCCAGCGCCAGGTCAGTCCGGGCTGGTTCCTGGGCGGGTCCGTTGCCTACCAAAATAGCCATCTGAGCGGCGACGACGGACGGGTCAGCGGCAAGGGCGACAGCGGTTATGCCGGCGTGGTGGTCAAGCGCGAAACCGGACCCTGGACCCTGTCCGCGGCCCTGGGCGGCGGCTACGGCCAGTACGACATCAACCGCAGCATCCGCATCCCCGGCATGCAAAGCACGGCCGACGCGGACCTGGACGTCTACGGCGCGGCCTTGCGCCTGCGCATCGCGCGCACCTACGCCGGGGAACACGTTTACCTGAAACCCTATGTGGACGTGGACGCGTCCTACACCCACATGCCCGGCTACAGCGAATCCCGCGACGCCCTGCATCTGGACGTGGAAAGCAGCAATGAATTCGTCATGGCCCTGTCGCCGACGCTGGAACTGGGCGGCAAGGTGGCGCTGAAGAACGGCGCAACCATGCGCCCCTACATGTATGGCGGCGTGTCGTTCCTGTCCAAGGACGAGTACACGGTCAAGTCGCGCTTGCAGGGCGCGCCGGCAGGCTCGGGCGCCTTCGAGACCTCGGTGCCCATGGACGACGTCATCGGCCGCATCGGCGCGGGCCTGCAGGTATCCAACGCGGGCGGCCTGGACTTCCGGTTGCAGTACGACGGGGATTTTTCGTCCCACATACAAAGCCATCGCGGCACGTTGAAGGTGATGGTGCCGTTCTGAACGCCCCGCAGGGCTCCGCGCGATTCGATACTGCGAACGGTTCTTGGTATCATTTAGCCCCGCTGGCCGCCGGGCTGAATCCGGCCAGGCCGCCATTCCGTGTCATCGCGCTGCCTATCGGGGGCGTTCGAGCATGTCCAAGCCCCTACAGCCGCTCCAGCTACTCTGCGAAAACCACTACGACTGGCTCTGCCAATGGTGGCGGCATCGCCTCGGCCATGGCGATGAGGCCGCGGACTTCGCGCACGACACCTTTCTGCGCGTGCTGCGCCATCCCGAGGAAGTCCGCACGCTGCGCCAGCCCAGGGCGTATCTGACCACCATCGCGCGGGGGCTGCTCAACGATCACTGGCGCCGCCGCTCGCTGGAACGCGCCTGGCTCGAGGCCATGGCCGCGCTGCCGCCCGAATTGGAAGCCTCGCCCGAGATGCTGCTGGGCGTGCAGCAAGCGCTGCAACAGTTGGACCGCATGCTCGGCAATCTGGCGCCGCAGGCGCGCGAGGTGTTCGTCCTGTCGCAACTGGAAGGGCTCACCTACGTCGAAATCGCCGCCCGCACCGGCTTGAGCGACCGCACGGTGAAGCGCTACATGGCCCAGGGCTTCGAAATCTGCCTGACCATGCTGGATTCCTGACCCATGGCCGCCGCCGAATCCAAACCGCTAGACGCCTCCGTCATACGGGAAGCCGCCCGCTGGCTCGTGCGCCTGCATTCCGGCGAGGCCGGACCGGCGGATCACGCCGCCTTCGAACGCTGGCGTCACGGTCATCCTGAACGCGAGCTTGCCTGGCAACGCGCCCAGCGCCTGATGCAGCAGTTCGACACGGTGCCGGCCTCGGTAGGCGTGCCGCTCTTGACGCGGCCGTCGCAGGTCAGCCGGCGCGCCGTGCTGCGTACGCTGGCGGTCCTGGGGGTTGCCGCGCCCGCCGCCTTGCTGACCTACCGCCTGTATGCGGAGCCGGCAGGCGCCTATCGCACGGCGGTGGGCGAAAACCAGGACCTGCGGCTGGCCGACGGCAGCCAGGTCCATCTGAATACCGATACGGCCATGGAGGTGGGCTACTCCGACGAAATGCGCCTGCTGCACCTGCGCGGCGGCGAAATCTATGTGCGCACGGCCGCCGACCCGGCGGGCAGGGCGCGGCCCTTCATCGTGGAGACTCCCCAGGGCCGCTTGCGCGCCTTGGGCACCCGTTTTGTCGTCCGGCAACTGGACGATGGCGACGCCCAGACCGAGCTGACCGTGCTGGAACATCGCGTCGCCGTCACCCTCGGGAATGGCAGTCCGGAGCGGATCTTCAATGCCGGCGAGTCGGTGCGCTTCACCGCCAATGCCTTTCTGCCGAACGCCCAGGCCAGGTCAGACGCGCCAGGATGGACGCGCGGCGTCCTCGAAGCCGACAACATGCGCCTGGACGCGTTGCTGGCCGAGGTCTCGCGCTACCGGCGCGGCGTATTGCGCTGCGACCCGGCGGTGGGCGGCCTGCGGGTATCTGGCGTATTCCGCCTGCAAGACACCGACGCGCTACTTGCCGTCGTGGCCAAGACCCTGGATCTGCGCGTCGTCACGCGTACCGCCTACTGGGTCACCCTGACGCGCTGAAAGCCGCCTGGTTTCACTCGCTTACAACTTTGCCGCTACGCCCTTGTCCCTTTTCCCCGCGCTCATCCGGCATACCGCGCATTGATGACCTGTAGGGATGTGACCAAGTGGCAGTCGTAGACAAAACCCAACCCCGCGTCCTGCGCTTGGCCGGATTGACACTGAGCCTGGCCGCTGCCTTCGCCGCCGCGCCGCCCGCCGCGGCCCAAAGCTCGGCCCCGGCCGCGACGCACGACTACCGCATCCCAGCAGGTCCCCTGGACCAGGCGCTTTCCGCCTTCGCCAAGGCGGGCGGCATCACCGTTTCCTTCCGGCCCGAAGACACGCGCGGACTGAGGACGCAGGGCCTGGACGGCAGCTACGGCGTGGAATCGGGGCTGGCCAGGCTGCTGGCCGGCACCGGCCTCGCCGCGGAGGAGCAGGGCGGCCAGGGATACGTGGTGCGCGCGCCAGCCCCTGCGGCCAAGGCCGTGCCTGCCGGCAACGCCAACACGCTGGAATCGATCCAGGTCAGCGGCGACTGGCTGGGCACCGGCCTGGAAAACAGCGTGCAGACCTTTGGCGGCGCCCGCACGCTGGTCAAGCGCGACGAGATCCAGAACAGCGGCGCCACCAGCGTGGCCGACGTGCTGCGGCGCGTGCCCGGCGTGCAGATCAGCGGCAGCACCAGCGCCAGCGGCAGCTCGGTCGGCCTGCACGTCGGCATCCGCGGCCTGAACCCGCGCAATTCATTTCGCACCACCATGCTGCTGGACGGCATCCCCATGGCCATGGCCCCTTATGGCCAGCCGAACCTGGTGATGTCGCCGACCAGCCTGGGCAACATCGAAGCCATCGACGTGGTGCGGGGCGGCGGGGCGGTGCGCTATGGCCCGCAGAACGTGGGCGGCGTAATCAACTTCAAGACCCGCTCGATTCCGACTGGCAGCGGACTCACCGCCGAGGCCTCCGCCCGCTACAACATCTTCAGCCAGGGCGGCACCAATACCCAATACACCGGCTTCCTGGGCACGCAGTTCGAAAACGGGCTGGGCGTGGCGCTGATGTACTCCGGCATGGACGGCGAACAATGGCGCGATGCCAGCCATGACCGCTACAACGACGTGGCGCTGAAATGGCGCTTCGAGCTGACCCCGACGTCGGAAATCTACGGCAAGTTCGCCCATTACGACGTCAAATCGATGACGCCGGGCGGCCTGACGGTGGCGCAGTACCGCGACGATCCATTCCAGAACACCCATCCCACCGATTACTGGAAAGGGCAGCGCGATCAGGTCGACATCGGATACCTCAATTCGATCTCGGACACCCAGGAATTCGAGGCCCGGGTCTATCACTACGACAGCTCGCGCCAGAGTTCGCTCATCAATACCGCGACGGGCCGCAACGATTATCAGCCGCGCAACAACCAGGTACTGGGCATAGAGCCGCGTTACACGCAGCGCCTGGAATGGGGGCCGACCACGCACGACGTGACCATCGGCTACCGCTACATCCACGAAACCGGCCAGGACCGGCGCTATTCGGAATCCCTGGCCACGGGCCAACGCATCGGCGCGGCACAGGTCTTCGACAACAAGACCGAAGCGCACTCCATCTATCTGGACGACCGCATCGCCTACGGCAAATGGCGCGTCACGCCCGGCGTGCGGTATGAACACATCCGCACCAACCGCCAGCCCAGCGGCACCGCCAACGACACGCCGTTCGACCTGCGCAACAGCCGCGGCCTGCCTTCGCTGAACATCGCCTATCTGGTCGACGATGCGTTAACGCTCTATACCAACTACAACACCTCGTTCGGCGCGGTGCAGTACACGCAGCTGAACTCGATGTCGGCCTCCAATCCGCTCAGCCCGGAAGTCGCCAAGACCCTGGAAGCCGGCCTGCGCTACTCGGGCGAACAGACCCACACCGAGTTCACGGTCTTCAACCTGAAGTTCGACAACCAGATCCTGTCGATACCCGGCACCAATCCGGCCGTGTTCCGCAACCTGGGCGCCACCACCCACAACGGCGTCGAATTCGCCATCGACTACGACTTCGACAAGTCCGGCCCGCTCGCCGGCCTGAATCTCTACGCCAACTACACCTACGTGCGCGCCATCCAGAAATCCGGCGAATTCGAAGGCCGGGACGTGCCGTTCTATTCGCGCCAGACCGGCACGCTGGGCGGACGCTACATGCGCAACAACTGGACTTTCAACCTCTACACGACGGCACAGAGCGGCCAGTACTCGGACACCGCCAACACCGAAGAGGAGAACGCCGCCGCGACCAACGGCCGCGTGCCGGGTTTCAGCGTCTGGAACACCCAGCTCAGCTACAAGCTGCCGCAATGGAAGGGCAGCGAACTGGCCGTGGGCGTGAACAACCTGTTCGACCGCCGCTACTACACCCGCAACGTCGACACCAACGGCGGCCGCATGGTCGGCGCGCCGCGCATGGTCTACCTGCAGGCGCGCCTGGCCTACTGATGCCCAGGCGCATCTGGCTGCTCTGCCATCGCTGGGTGGCGCTGGGCCTGGGCGGGATCCTGATCCTGTCCGGACTGACCGGCGCCTTCCTCGTGGCCGCGCGGCCGCTGGACAAGCTGCTGCATCCAGAGTTCTTCCGGGCCGGCAACGCAGGCGGCGGCCAGCCCGCATCGTTCGAATCCATGCGCCGCAACCTGGCCGCCGAGTTCGGCCCGCAAGCCTCCTACACCTTCCGCCCGCCGCGCGAATCCGGCGAAACCATGCAGGTCAGGGTGAGGGCACCCGACGCCTGGGACGGCACGGTCTATCTCGATCCGGCCAGCGGCCGGGAGCAGGGCAGAAGGGGAGAAGACGAGGGCCTGGTCGCCATCGTCTACAAGCTGCACAGCGCCCTGATGCTGGATCGCACCGGCAAGGCCGTGCTGGCCTGGACCGCGCTGGCCTATCTGGTCCTGACGGTGTCAGGCCTGATCGCATGGTGGCCGCGCAAATGGCCGCCGTCCTTGCGCATGGTGTTCAACAAGGGCGCGCTGCGCGCCTTGTTCGATGTGCACCGCAACGGCGGCGCCATCCTCGCGCTGCTGCTGGCGGTGTGCATGGCCAGCGGCGCCTATCTGGCATGGCGTCCGATAGGCGGCTGGATCACGCTGGCCAGCGGCCAGCCCCCGGTCGTGGCGCCCAAGCTGCCGGCGCGGCCAGCGGGCGCCATCCCGCCGCGCTCCCTGGACGAATTGGCCGCAACCGCACAAGCGGCATTTCCGGACGGCGCGATTGGCTACCTGCTGTACACGCCGCGCATCGACCGCCCCTTGGCCATACGCATGCGTGTGCCCGACGATCCGCATCCAAACGGCAGATCCACCGTCTGGCTCGACCCGCGCGACGGCCACGTATTGGCGGCACAGCGCTGGAACGAACTCGATCCCGGCGCGCGGATCAACTCCGTGCTCTATCCGCTGCATACGGGAGAACTGGGCGGAATTGCGGGAGTAGCCATGGTCGCGCTGCTGGGCCTGGGCTTGGGCGCGTTGGGCATCAGCGGGATCTGGCTGTGGTGGCGCAGGCGCGGATTAAAAGCCCAGGCCCGCGCCCGACTTGAATCCCCCTAGATGGACGCCTGCTTCATCCGGCGCGACAGATCGGCGGCCGCCTCCTTGCGCTCGCTATAGCGGTCCACCAAATAGGGCGAGGCATCCCGCGTAAGGAGGGTGAACTTCATCAGTTCCTCGACGACGTCGACCACGCGATCGTAGTAGGGCGATGGCTTCATGCGTCCCGCCTCGTCGAATTCCTGGTAGGCCTTGGCCACCGACGATTGATTGGGAATGGTCAACATGCGCATCCAGCGCCCCAGCACCCGCATCTGGTTCACGGCGTTGAAGGACTGCGATCCGCCCGACACCTGCATCACCGCCAGCGTCTTGCCCTGGGTCGGGCGCACCGCGCCCACCGACAGCGGAATCCAGTCGATCTGCGTCTTCATCAATCCCGTCATTGCGCCGTGACGCTCGGGCGAACTCCAGACCATGCCTTCGGCCCATTGGACCAACTCATGCAGCTCGCGCACCTTGGGATGGTCATCGCTGGCGTCATCGACCAGCGGCAGTCCCGAAGGATTGAACAGCCGGGTCTCGCCCCCTAGCGCCTGCAACAGGCGCGCGGCTTCCTCGGCCACCAGGCGGCTATAGGAGCGTTCGCGCAACGAACCGTACAGCAGCAGGAACCGCGGCGCGTGCGCGGCCCGCACGGCAGGAAACAGCCCGGCCTCGCCGGGTCGATGGAACAACGACGAATCAATGTTGGGCAAATCGGCCAGGGTGTCAGACACGGACCACCTCCGCGCCGATGCGGGTCTCAACGGTTTTCTGGATCAACTTCATGCAACACCTCTATACATACGACACTCAGATTTCAATCGGCCGACGCCCGCGCACGCAGCAGCAATAGCGCGGCAAAGGCGCCAAGCCCTATGCCCCCGGACAGCCACAGCGCGTTGACCCCCCAGCGGTCCAGCGCCACCCCGAAAAGAAATGGCGCTAGCGCCTGCGCCACCCGCGCCGGCATCATCAGCCAACCCTGGCGCGCGCCATAGCCCTGGGGGCCGAACAGCACCAGCGGCAAGGTCCCCTTGGCAATGGTCAGGATGCCGTTGCCCGCCCCATGCAGGACGGCGAACACCGGCGCCATTACCGGACCGCCTCCCAGCAGCAGGGCAACCCCGGCCGGATGCGCCAGCGCAGCCAGGCGCGCGGACAACAAGGGATGAACCCGCCGCAAGAAACCGAATTCCAGCAGGCGGCCCGCAACCTGCGCCGGACCGATGAGCGCACCCACGGCCACGGCGGCTGCGAGCGTGGCGCCCGTGGCTTCCAGCATGCGCGGCAAATGCGTGGCCATCGCGGTGCTGATGAACCAGGTCGCCGCAAACACGAAGGCGAGGAGGGCAGTGGCATACCTCTGCTGCCGCGGCTGGGGGGCAGAGGAGGGGACATCCTGCACATTGTCCGCAGGCTCTTGCGTTCGTCCCGCGCCCGGCGCTTTCGGAAACCATGCGTTCAACGGCAGGCCGACCAGCAGGTGCAATCCTGCCCACCCCAGGCACGCGCCGCGCCAACCGAATTGGGTTTCCATCCAGGCCGAAAGCGGCCATCCCACCGTGCTCGCAAAACCGGCAATCAGCGTGATCCCCGTGATGGCGCCGCGGGCGTGATGGCCATACAGCCGCACCAGGCTGGAGAAGGCTGCCTCGTAGAGTCCGGCCCCCATCGCCACGCCGATAACCAGCCAGGCGGCGACCATCGTCCAGAGGCCCTGGGCGGCGCCCAGCAAGCCCAGCCCCAGCGCAAACAGCAGGCTCGTGCCGGCCAATACGACGCGCCCGCCATGGCGGTCGATCGCTAGTCCCGCCCAGGGACCGACCACGGCCGAAGCCACCATCGCAGCGGAAAACGCCGCATACACCGCCGGCGCCGACACCCCCAGGTCGCGGGCCATCGGATCCGCCAGCATCGCCGGCAGGTAATAGGAAGACGCCCAGGCGAGCGTCTGAGCCGTGCCCAGGGAGCCAACGACGCGTACGGGAGCGTCGAGCATGTATCAATGCCGCTGGAGGAGGCGGGATGGCGGGCTGCATGCCGCGCTGGCGCCGGTCTCGGCTCCCTCACCAGCCGCGCCCGCGCAGCAATGCTCGGTAAGGTATCCGAGCAAACCATTCATCTGGGAGAAATCCGCGCGGTAGATCAGATTCCGGCCTTGCTGCTCGACGCTGACCAGGGCTGCGTGCGCAAGCTCCTTCAAGTGGAAAGACAACGCGTTGCGGGCAACGCCAAGCCCTTCGGCCATGACACTGGGTGTAAGGCCGTCGGGCCCCGCGACGACAAGCGCACGAAAAACGCGCAGGCGTTGGGCATGGGCCAGGGCATTCAGGGCAGTAACGGCTTGATCTTCATTCATTGATCAATGATACAACAATTATTGAACTATTTATGCATGCAGGCCCGCCGCGGGCCTAAGTAAACGTGCCTCTAGATATCGGCTACATCGCGCAGCCGTACGCCGGAGAAGTTGGCCGCACTCAATGCATCAAACATCGCGCGGTCGCAGATGGGAGGCGCTCCCAT
This sequence comes from Achromobacter sp. K91, assembly GCF_003576205.1. Classification (NCBI taxonomy): domain Bacteria; kingdom Pseudomonadati; phylum Pseudomonadota; class Betaproteobacteria; order Burkholderiales; family Alcaligenaceae; genus Achromobacter; species Achromobacter sp. K91. The sequence continues at coordinate 10,027 of NZ_QWFB01000082.1, forward strand.
GCGATCCTGGCGGAAGATATGGGCATCTCCCACCATATCCTGTTTGAACACCAGGCTGGCTCCGCCGACGAGGCTGTAAAGTTTCTCGTCCTCGCCGGTCTGATAGTTATGCTCGAACTTGATCCTCACGTGGGAAGAGGCTTCATCCAGGGCGTCGAGTCTGCGCAGCACATTGCCTAGGTAGTACTGAGGGGCGGGGCTGCCGTCAGCCAGGCTGAAGTCGCACGCCACAAATGCAAACGCCTCGGCGTCCAACTGCTCAAACAGTTGCTTCAATGGCTCCGACACAATCCATATGCCAGCAAGCACCTCCAGATCGCGTGGCATTCCGCCTTTCTCCGGCACATGAACCAGGCGGGGACGCTCCGGATACTGATCTGGCATTCCATTAGGACGCGAGACGACATTCATCCCCGGATCGATCAGCTTCTCTTCGTTGGCGATTTCGATGCCGGGAATCCTGCCGTTTCCCAAGAAGCTTGCGTCGATCAGGAAAAACTCGCCCTTATGAGATGCGGCTTCGGCTGAAACTTCAATGGCGGTCGGTTCGGTCACGGTGGCTCCAAAGTTCATAACACGCTCCAATTACGGACAGCACGGAAACACAAGTTCCGCGACCAAACCGCCACCTTCCCGGGGCTTGAGATGCAATGCTCCCCCGAACCGCTTGGCAATGGCATGCACGATCGAGATGCCAAGACCCGCGCCGTCGTTGCGGCTTCGGCCTTGGTCCCCGCGCCAGAAGCGTTGGCCAATCTTGGCTGCTTGATCCGCACTGAGCCCCGGCCCCCGGTCCGCCACGACGATGCGGCATTGTCGGGTTGGAGAATCGAAGCGGGCAACGACTTCGACAGGCATGTCATAGGGGGAGTAGCGAATCGCATTGTCCACCAGGTTGCGGATGGCAGCCTCCAGCATCTCGCGCGGAATGGAGCAGCAAGCATCAGCGCCGTCGACGGATACCGCCAGGCGCAGCCGCGCTTCGACAGTTGTCGCATCGATGACGCTGGCGATGACCTCCTGGATGGGCGTACACCCGTTCTCCGAATTGGGCGATGCTTCGGCACGCGCCAGAATCATCATCTGGTCGAGCGTACCCCGCAGGCGCTTCACGCCTTCCTCGGCACTGCAGAGTGACGATTCGGCTTCTTCCCCTTCGGTCAACCTGGCCACTTGCAGGTGGGTGTCGATCACGGTCAGCGGGGTCCGCAACTCGTGCGCCGCCGCGTCGGTAAACGCTCGCTGACCGGAGAGTGCCAGGGATAAGCGTCCCAACAATCCGTTCATGGCATCCAGCACCGGACGAAGCTCGGTGGGCGGCTTTGCGACAGCGATAGGGGTGGTATCGTCCGTTTGCTTGGCCCGCAACTGCATGCGCAGGGCTTGCAGCGGCGCAAGGCCTTGCCCGATACCGATCCACAGGGCAGCCAGCCCGCCAAGAAGCGCGATCAGGAAGGGCACGCCAGCCGCAAACAGCAGTTCATTGATCAGCGTGTTCCTTTGCTCGACGCGATCCGCTGTCGTTATTTGATAACTGTCATCGCGAAGCACATAAATCCGCCACTCGTGTCCGGCGACCATGCGCGTGCTGTAACCGGCGGGCAGGCTGTCGAAATCCGAGGCCGGACTGCCGCTGGTGCGCGCCAGGACCTCGCCGCGCAGCGCGCGAATCTCGCAAGCGATTCCTTCGCTGCCGTTGACGCGGATGGCTTGCGTGAAATCCGTAGTCTTGGCGTTGGGATCTATGACAGACCCGGCAAGCAAGCCCGAGACCATGCGAGCCGACATGGCCAGGCGACCATCAAGCGTGCGGGCAAGGTCGGCGCGCACGCCCAGCATCATCCAGGCCGCCGCCGCCGCCCATAAGACCATGAGAGAAAGTCCTGCAATCAGGACTGCACGAAGACGCAAACTCATGCGTCGAGCCTCCAACCCAGCCGGAATCCCAATCCACGCGACGTTTCAATCACGTCAGCGCCAAGCTTGCGGCGCAGGTTGTGGATATGAACGTTGAGCGCGTTGCTGCTCACTTCCTCGCCCAGCCCGTACAGGCGTTCATTGAGTAGATCAGGAGGGATCCACCTCGCATTGGCCGCGGCCAGATGCGCCAGCAGATCCACCTCGCGACGCGATAGCGAAATGGCTTGGCCTCCCAACCAAGCCAGGCCGCTTTCGGGTTCCAGGCGCAAAGGTCCCGCCGTAATGGTCTGGGCCGCGCGCCCCTGTGTGCGCCTGACCAGCGCATGCAATCGCGCTGCCAGTTCGCGCAAGTCAAACGGTTTGGTCATGTAGTCGTCGGCGCCCTGGTGCAAGCCCGCGAGCCTGTGGTCCATGGCATCCCGGGCGGACAGTATCAGCACGGGCAAACACGGTTCAATGCTACGCACGGCAGAGAGCAATTCCATTCCGTCACGGTCCGGAAGTCCCAGGTCGAGCACCAAGGCATTGAAGGAGTTTTCCGTTTGGGCGGTTTCAGCGTCAGCGGCCGTGCAAACGTGATGCACCGTGATGCCATGCGCGCGCAAGCCGGCCACGATTCCTTTGCCGATCAGTTCATCGTCTTCTACCAGCAATACCCGCATTTGAATCCCGATTCGTTGCAACCCAGGGCCCATATGTTAGGCCAGAACTTTTCAGCCAAGAATGGCCGGCGCCTTGATTTCCGTTCGTTCCGCGCCTGCTTTCCCTTCTTTAGTTTCGGTTAATCGATCTCCTCCATCATGGCTGGATAAGCTCCCCTGCGCCTCAACATGAGGGCGGTTGGGGAAGGCCGACTATTGCCCCGGAGGAATGAGGTTGTTTGTATATCGACGAGTACTGGCCGTTGTGTTTCTGTTTTTTTTCGCCATCGGCAGTGCATGGGGGAGCGCAGGCCTGTTTTCCTGGCAGGAGGAGGCTGAGTTTCTGGATCCTGTCGATGTATTCAAACTGGCGCAGGTGCAGCAGCAGGGGACGGAACTGGCGGCGCAAGGACACATTGCCGAGAACTACTATGTCTATCGCCACTCATTGAAGCTGGTATCGGGGCAGGGTGAGGAAGTCCACCTGGATCTTCCCCTTGGTACGCCCAAGAATGACGAGTTCTTTGGCGATACGGAAATCTATCTTGGAGATGCGCTGCGACTGCGCTTTCCCGCCTCCGTCACAGGTCCGTTGACACTGCATTGGCAAGGCTGTGCGGAAGGGGGCATCTGCTACCCCCCGCAGACCATGGCATTGAACTTGCCCGCGATGGCGGCGGGGGCAAGTAGCGCTGCCGAGCCTCCTGCCACCACCAGTCAGCCGGAGGCGGGTGCCGGCGGCGCAGCCGACGTCGCCGAGGACCAGGCTGCTGCCCAACGCCTGGCGACGCTGGGGCCGATCGCAGGCACATTGCTGTTCTTCGGCTTCGGCCTGCTCCTGGCTTTCACGCCTTGCACCTTGCCGATGATCCCCATCATCTCCAGCATGGTCGTGGGCGCTCAGGCCAGTCCGCGGCGCGCTTTCGTCACGTCCCTGTCCTATGTGCTGGCAATGGCCGCCACCTATGCCGCCGTGGGCGTGGCAGCCGGCTTGGCAGGCGCGAATCTCCAGGCGACCCTGCAATCCCCCTGGCTGCTGGGAGCGTTCGCAGCCTTGTTCCTGATTCTCGCCAGTTCCTTGTTCGGAATGTTCGAACTGCGCCTGCCGTCTGCCTTGTTGAACCGGGTCGGATCCGCCAACCAGGGGCGCGCGGGCGGAAACGTGGTCGGCGCTGCGGCGCTGGGCTTCTTGTCGGCATTGCTGGTCGGGCCATGCATGACCGCGCCCTTGGCGGGAGCGCTGCTCTACATCAGCCAGACCGGCAGCGCGCTGTATGGCGGCTTGGCATTGTTTGCCCTGGGCCTGGGCATGGGCCTGCCGCTGCTGGTGATCGCCATATTCGGCGCCCGCGTACTGCCCAAGCCGGGAGCGTGGATGGATCGCGTGCGCATCGCGTTCGGCTACGTGATGGTCGGGATGGCGGTGATGATGCTCGATCGCTTCCTGCCAGCCACACTGAGCCTGGTGCTCTGGGGGGCCTGGATACTGTCCATCGCCATCGGCCTGTTGGCCTGGGCGCACGCGGTCGCGCAAAAGCTGCGCCTGATGTGGGCCTTGCGCACACTGGGAGCCATCGCAGGCCTGTGGTCCATTCTCATGCTGGTGGGCGCCGCGTCGGGCGGTGATTCACTGTCACAGCCGCTGGCGCACCTGCGCGCCGCCTCGTCGGCTGCCGTGCCAGCCATCGCCAACAAGCCAGCCTACGTCGAGGCCAAGTCGGTCGAGGACGTGGACAGGCGCCTGGCGGACGCGGCCGCGCGCGGCCAATGGACCTTGATCGACTTCTACGCCGACTGGTGCATCAGTTGCCACGTGATCGAGCGCAATGTATTCGGCGACTCCGCTGTGGCGCAGCGGCTGGCGCGCATGCAAGTGCTGCGGCCGGACGTGACACGCAACGACGCAACGGATCAGGCCCTGCTCAAGCGTTGGGGCGTCATGGGGCCGCCCACGCTCATCCTGGTGGGACCCGACGGCACGGAGCGCCGAGACCTCCGCGTGGTGGGGGAGGTCAGCGCCGCTGATTTCCTGGGGCGACTGAACAAGGCGGGAACGCCATGATAGGCATCGGTCCCTTCTCCATTCAAAGCATGGGCGTCTTCGCGGCTGTACTGTTTTCCTGGCTGGTGACGCGCGCGCTGGCCAAACGCCTGCCGGACGCTTCTCATCGGCTTGCCGGCGCCGTGCTGCTCGACGGCGTGTTTTGGGGCATTGTCGCGGCGCGCCTGGGTTACATCGCCTTCTGGTGGGAAGACTATTTCGCAGTTCCCATGGCGCTGATCGCAATCGGCGATGGCGGATACTACTGGTGGGTTGGGGTGCCGGCCACGCTGGCCTTCGTCTGGTGGCGGACCCGTACCATGCCGGCGCCGCGCCGTCCCATATACGCGGGCATATTGGCCGGGGTCGTGGCCTGGTTCGCAGGCGGCGCGCTGCTGCCGCTGCTGCTCGAGCCGCCGCGTCTGCCGGACTTGCAGTTGCAAACGCTGGATGGGAAGCCCATCGCGCTGAGGTCATACGAGGGCAAACCGCTAGTCGTCAACCTCTGGGCGAGCTGGTGCCCGCCTTGCCGCCGTGAGATGCCCGCCCTGGAACAGGCGCAGTCCGAGTTCCCGGGCGTCAGCATCGTCCTGGTCAATCAGGGGGAGGGCGCGCAACAGGCGCATGACTTCATCCAGAGCGAAGGCCTGGCATTGCGCAACGTCTTGCTCGACCCTGCGTCCGCGTCCATGCGGGCGGTGAATTCACGCGGCCTGCCCACGACCTTGTTCTATGACGCGCAGGGACGCTTGGTGGACACGCATCTGGGCGAGATCACCATGGCAGCCCTCAAGGACAAGATGTCGCGGCGTTTCGATATACCCCGAGACGGCATCCAAGATTTACCCAAGTAAGGAATGACCATGTTTGCATTGCGTATGCGTATTTCATCCATCGCAGCCATCCCGCTCGTGCTGGCAGCCGGCTACAGCCAGGCCCAGACCGGAGCCCGACCGCCGGCCATCCAGGCACTGGAAGCGCAAGGCCTCACCATCGTGGGAGAGTTCGATGTGGAAGGCGGCCTGCGCGCTTTCGCCGGCACGGCAGAAGACCGCCCCATCGCCGTCTACCTCACCAGCGATGGCAACGCCATCGTGGGCACGCGCCTGGACGCCAATGGCAAGCCCATCGACCAAATGAAGCTGCGGGACCTGGTTGAAAAGCCGATGGGCGAAAAGACGTGGAGTCAATTGGAATCCGCGACCTGGGTACAGGACGGCAAACCCGACGCGCCCCGTATTATCTACACCTTCTCCGATGCAAACTGTCCCTACTGCCACCAGTTCTGGGAAGCAGCGCGCCCCTGGGTGGACGCCGGAAAGGTGCAGCTTCGCCATCTGCTCGTGGGCGTGATCCGGGCAGACAGTCCGGCAAAGGCCGCGGCTATCCTTGGCGCTCCCGACCCAACGGCCGCACTGATCGAAAACGAACACAAGTTTGATCAGGGCGGCATCAAGCCTGCCGACAGCGTCCCCGACGCTGTACTCCAGACCCTCGAAGACAACCACATGCTGATGCTGTCGAGCGGGTTCCGAGGCACGCCCGGCATCGTGGTGCGGGAGAGCGACGGCTCGGTCAAGAAATTCAGAGGCATGCCCCAGGGTGCGCAATTGGCCGAGGTGTTGGGGCCGCGTTGAATCCAAGACGGGATCCGCCTTGGACGCCAAGGCACGCAGGCGAGGAGGGCGGTGGCGAAAACCTATGCCTTCCGCGCTCGGATTCCATGCCCTGGCCCATGACGATGCCGGTGATGAATATCCGGATAGTGGGGATGCGTGTGCGTCAGCGCTTCATGGCGGTGCGGATGCGTATGCGGCTCCGCGCCATCCCAGGCAAAGGGATGCGCGTGCTGGTGGTGCTCGTCGTGCACGTGACGGTGGCTATGTTCCATGGCTTCGTGGGTATGGTCGTGCGCATGCCGTTCGCGCAGGTGCAACCACACGCCCAGCGCCATCAGGGCGGCCGCCGGCCAGAATAGAAGGCCCGGATTCTCGGGCCACAAGATGAAGGAAATGATCACCCCGACTAGCGGCGCCACTGAAAAATAGGCCCCAGTCCTGGCGGTTCCCAGCGTTCTTAGCGCCAGGACGAATAGCGTCAGGCTCAGGCCGTACCCCAGAAATCCCACGACAAGACTGGCCCCCACCATGGTGACGGGCGGAAGTTCGGCGCCACCAAGCAGCGCCAGGATCGTACTGACCGCTCCGGCAGACAAGCCTTTCAGACCGGCGATCAGCATGGCGTCATTGGTGGCGACCCGACGCGTCAGGTTGTTGTCTATGGCCCAGCAGAGACAGGCCCCAACTATGAGCAGCGCCCCGGGTGACGGCGCCGTGCCGCCCGGCTCCCAAGACAGCAGTACGCCGCCGAGCACGATCGCGACCATGCCGAGCACGATCTGGCGGTCGGCGTTTTCCTTGAACACGCACCACGCGATGATGGCCGTGAGCACCCCTTCGATATTCAGCAAGAGCGAGGCCGAGGCGCCGCTCGTCTGGGTCAGCCCGAGCATCAGCAGCGCCGGGCCGAGCACGCCGCCTGTCGCAATCGCACCCGCCAGCCAGGGCAGGTCTGCGCGCGGAATGCGCAAGCCAGGCGCATCCCCCGGGCTGTGGCCACGGCCGATGTGACGTAGCGCCAGCAGGATGCCGAGACCCAGCCCGCTGCCCAGATAGAGAAGTCCAGCCAGCAGCAACGGTGCGACGCCTTCGACCAAGGTTTTGGCGAATGGCGTGCTCGCGCCGAACAGGAGCGCCGCGGCCAGCGCGGGGGATGCTGAGCGGATCGACATGTGGACGTGTAGACGGCGGGAATGGCTTGGAGGACAAGCGTACGCCCATTTACTTGCGATTCGTCCAGTTAAGCAAACATCTGCATAAATCAGACTTAGCTTTTACTTAAAAAAACCTATACAACGCATTGATAAATAAAAGTAAAAATCCATCGCCTAAGCACACCCCCTTCGCTATTTACTTAACATGGATTTTCAATAAAAGTCATTGTTTCCTGCGAAATTTAAGTGAATATGCAACTAATCTACGCTTGGCAGTCCTTCCAGAAACGTTCGTTGGCTCTCGACAAAAGCGACGCTCGAAACGCGCGGGGCGAGCATCCCATGCGCTGCCTGAATGCCAGGCAAAAGTAGGCTGGATCGCTAAAGCCGCATTGCCGGGCCACCTCCGCGATGGGCCAGGTACGACTGGCAGGACTGTGGAGCAAGAGGACGGCGTGTTCGAAGCGATAGCCGCGCAACGTGCTCAGGAAACTCTGCCGCCCCGGAGCATCCGCGAAAAGTTGATGCACATAGCGCACGGAAATACCGAACTCGGTCGCGACCGTTTGCGCGGTGAGATTGGGACGCGGGTAGTTCTCCTTCAGCCACGCGCAAATTCGTCCGCGGAGCTCCCGGCGTATCCCGCCTGAAATTGACGCACAGGCCTCGCGTGTAGGCGAGGCCTGTCCGCGGGCCTCGGTCAAAGCCAACACCAGCGTATGACCAATATGGTCGAGCAGCAGACGCGTTTCGTACTCATTGACTGCAAGCCGGGATACGAACTCGGCGTTCAGCGCGGCCATATTCGCGCTTAAGATCCTGCTCCAGCCTGCAGCAGTGCTTGACAGCCGGTACGCGACGGAGTCTTCGAGCAGACCGCGAGTGAAAGTGTCTGGCACAACAGATTTCGGGATCACGATAGACGTCGCTCTGACGGTTCCGAGATCACGGCAATAGGCTCTGTTGCGGTCGATGAGGAGGACGTCATTGGCCTTGAAGTAGGCCTCGCTGCGGCCTTGGCATATACGGCCGGGGACTTTGTGGCACACGAGCAACCAGCCGGTGGATCGTTCGTCAGCCCCAGGGGCACTAGACCCTATCACGCCTCGGGCGCCGCATGCGTCAGCCGAGCTGAAAGACACCGAGGTTTCGCCAAGCTGATGCAGTTGGATGCAGCCCTGGAATGTGTCAGGATTTTCCGCCGACATGGACACCCCGATGATGTGCCTGGAGATGAAATCACTCCAGTAGGAAAACCGGTCTTGCGTGGGAACAGAGGATGTATCGTACTCGAGTGCAGGTTGTTCTAGCGCAGTCAAGGATCACCTAAAAAATGCCATGAATTGCGCTGATTCTACTTCCCCGCAATGCACGGAAAAACATGAAATATATGCAACGCGATGGCGAAATTCATGCACACCCGGGTACTTGACTACAGCAATCCGCATGATGCGCGGAACGCAAATTTGTTCCCAGAGGCCTTGCTGCCCAAAGCTCAGCCGCCGGGAAAATCTGGATCCTTGAAAAGGCATTTTCCAAGGAAGGATCCCAAGTTCTCGGTATATGAAAACGAATGAATCAACCCCGTTCCGCTCTTGCTGCACGTGGTCAGGTGCAAGCGTCTATTTGCGCCGGTCTTTGCCCTTCCATCCCATGTCGGGCGCACAGGCGTCTTAGGAATGGCAACAAAACCACTGCGATCAGCGCGCACCCCGCGGCAAGGACGCCAAGTACATTGAACAGGTGCGTGTAGATCGGAAGTGTCTGCGTCGCCTCAGTCCAGGATTCTGGAACATGCGCGATGTTCGCGACCATGCTGCCCAGGTACTGCGACACCCCCGTCGCGATGAAGTACGAGCCCATCATGAACCCCGTCATACGAGCGGGTACATAGCGGGCAATCATGGCCAGGCCCAATGCGCTGACGAAGATCTCGCCCAATGTATAGAAAAAGTATCCTGCAACCATCAGCCATGACGACACCTTTCCGGCGATGGCGAGATGTTCGCCGGCCGCAAAAATGAAGAAGCCCACTGCGACGGAAACAAAACCCAGCACGAACTTCACAGCCACCGGCGGGTCCATTTGGCGCCGTGCAAGCCATGCATACAGCAACGCCATGGGTGGGCTGGCGAGCATGATGATAATGGGGTTCAAAGCCTGGAATTGGGCCGCGGAAAAATCAAAAAGATGCTTACCGAAGAGATTGAAGGCGGGGTCGACGTTATGCAAGGCGAACAGCGTCAGTGAAGTTGCCATCTGCTGGTAGAAGATGAAAAAGAGAATGCTCTGCAGCGTAAGAATGAGCGCTACGGTAAGTCCGCCGCGTTCCGCGCCTGCCGTCTTGCGGATCATGGCGCCGAAGATGATCAGCACCAAGGCGCCCGCCGTGTAGACGAAGTCTGCGGCCAGATCACCGTGCTCTAGTAGGAATACGACTGCCGCGATGACCGCCGCCCCTCCGGCCAACACTGCCAGCAACGCGCCAAGCCTGACCGGCTTCGCATCGGCGGGCGAACCCTGGGCCGCGAGGGATCGGCGCATGAACGCGTAGTTGAGCAGGCCGAACAACAGGCCGCCCAGACAGACGGCGAAGGCTTCGCGCCAGCCCCAATGCGCTTGTATCCAGGGCGTGGCCAACATCGAGAGCGTCGAGCCTACGTTTACTGCCATGTAGTACAGCGTGAAGGCGCTGTCCAGCCCTTCGGGTTTGTCGGCGAAAATCTGGCGAACCAGATTGCCGGCATTGGCCTTGAACAAGCCGTTGCCCACGACGATGACCCCCAGCGACGTAAATAACGCGCTTTCGTCGAGCCCTCCCACGGCAAGAAGAAAGTAGCCAACGGTCAGAATCAGCGCGCCCAGGACCATGCTACGCCGAGTGCCAAGTATCCGGTCTCCGATCCAGCCGCCCACTGCTGGCATGGCGTACACCAGCGCCGCGAAGACGCCCCAGGTGAGATTCGCTTGCGTATCCGAGAATCCCAGTTGGCCCACCATGAATAACACCATCAGCGCGGCCATGCCGTAGTAGCCGAATCGTTCCCACATTTCTACGAGCAATAGTGTTGAGAATGCGCGCGTTCGCGGCGATACCAAGACATTCAACATCCAATAACTCCTTAATTTGCGCGCGCAGCAAACGCGCCGAGGTAAACCGCGACACGCGGAGGAACCTTGTCCAGCGAGAATGTGATTTAGAAAACGGTCAGCGGAACGTTCATGACCAGGCGCGCGACGTTGCTTGACGGGTCCGAATAGTGCGCGGATCCCATGTGGTGCATCAGCGAAAGCGTGACGGCGGACCCACGCAACTCTGGGGTCTGGATGAGATAGGCGGGAATCATGCCGATCTCGGAGTGCGAACCATGCACGGGTTCTCCGCCCGACCAGTAAAGGTCGTATCGCGGAGTGCCAGGCGATAGGCGATTGGCCATATTGCCGGCATCGGCGCCCCAGCCTTTCACGCCCCAAACTGTGATGCTCAGGCCCGGCACGCCATATCCCTGCAAGTCCACGGCATAGCGCAACTGGATGGAACGTTCATGCGGCGCGTTGTAGTCGACATCCATGGAGTTGGCTAGCCTGTCATCGGCGGACTCTCCCATGTAGTCGAAAAACTGGTCGCCGAGTATTTGCTGGAAAGCTAGCGTCACCGCGTGAGCCTCATGTCGGGCGGTTAGCGCGAAGCTGTACGCGTCATTCCGGATTTCGCCTCCGCGCGACTTACCCGTATCCGAGGTGTGGTAGTAATCGCCACGCAGCGTCCATTTCATTGTCGCCGCGTCGCCGATGCTACGTTGGGCACTGACGTAGTACTGGTTCCATACGTCGCGAGCCTGGGCGCCGCTCAACACGATTTGCGCATCTTTCGTCAGGCGATATGCACCACCCAGGTATGAAAAGCGGGAGACCGGCGCACGACTGTATTCGGTGGTCAGTGGCTTCAGGTCCGACTGCCCGCGGGGGACAACCTTGTCGAAGCTGCCAGCGATCAGCTTCAAGTCTGATACGTCTTGACTGGTGAAAGCGCCGCCCCTGAAAGTGGGCGGAAGCGCTCGATTGTCGTGTGGCACCAGGTAGGCGTCTGCTTCCGGCAGCAGGAGGCCGTATTTCAGCAAGCTGCCGCCAGCGCGTGCCTGGATATCCCAAAGCCCCGGATAACTCCAGCCCCGTTGTTTCCAACTGTCCGGCGAGCCGGCGTGGGCCATGTTGCCCGCGTAGCTATTCGTCCCCAAGGTCAGGGCGGAAAACAACGATGCGCTGGCGGAGAAGCTGAGCGGGTCCGGCGTCCAACCCGAAGCGATCCACGCCTGCGCACCCAGCACTGAGGCGTTGCGGTCGGGCCGATCTTGCGTGGTCAGGTGATCGTTGTAGCTACGCAATTTGAGCCCAGCGTGGCTGCCCGAGAAGAAGCCTTGCTGTTCCGGCGGAATAGGGGCGGAAAGCGCGAGCGCTGGGCTGGGCAGCAGGGTTGCCAGCGCCAAGGGCGCCAGAATGCTCGTGCAGCGACTTGTCAGTCTGTTTAGTAAGGACGCTTTTTTTTTCATTGTTCTCAGTGAAGCAGCATATTGGGCTTGGCTGTATGCAGCCCGCGCTTGGGAACTACGAAGGCGAGCAGCGAGTTGCGGAATCTGCCGTGATCGGGCTGCATGGGCGTCACGCCATGCAAAACAGGCTCGCCGCCTAGCACGCTGGCATGCGCGCCGGCAATGACAATGGGGTAGTCGATTCGTTCGGGGAATCGACACAGCTCAAGACGCAGTCCAGCCACCCGCAGGGCGATGTTTGGCTCATCGTCCGCGGGGCATAGAAACAGGTGCTGGCTGAGGCCGGCGGCATCCATCCTGCTGTCCAGCATGATGGAAAAAACACTGCGATCGAAGTGTGGTGGAACCAGATACGTCGCGTGCTGATGTACCGCTGCGCTATTGCGATACCGCCAGACCTTCACGATGATGTCGTACTCGCCCTCCATGCCTGTGCCAGCATCGAGAATTGGCGCTAGCGCTTGATGGCAACGCCGCGCTATGAAGCCCATTCTGGAGTAGAAGCGTCTGATGCGAGCATCGGTGGATGGGCATGAAAGTACAGGCAAATCGTGCTGCAAGGCCGCGATCATTTGAAAGCCGTGCATCAGGGCGCCAGGACCGGCGCTAGTCATCGAGGATGGTTTGATGTTTTGGTCATACAGCGGATTCGCATGCCGTGCCAGCAGCGCGACGCACTCGGCCTCAAGCCGTTCGCGATCCCGAGGCCGCTCCTCCAGTGCTTGTAGGAATAAGTCGAAAGCGGTGTAAATGCTCGGAGCTTCAGCCGCTGCTATTGGCCGGGTTGCGGCGCCGATACGCAAACACAACGTACGAAAATCGTTGCTTGCAATTTTCTTCATGCAGAATGCCCGCCTCAGATTTGGAATCCGTCGTCGTAAATTACGCGTCGATCAAAGCAGATTTGCCCGCCGCTGAAGAGCAGATCCAAGTGATGGCTTCCGGTTTTTCCTCCCCCTAGTCCCAGATGGAGGCCTGGATGCCGCTCCTCGAATCCCGCGTTCAAGCCATACAAGCACCGAATGCCAGTGTTTGTGCCGATGCCAAACTCCTCCACGATGCGATTGCCCGGATGCGCGTCCAGATAGGTGTTGAAGTCCCGGCGGAATGCTTCGTCGCTGCAGTCAAACCCCACCAGTCTTCCATCCTCCACGAACAAGGTCATGAAATCTTTGACGACGCCGTACTTGCGGGCGAAAGGCACGGTGGACAGAAACGTGCCGCTGAATTGAACATGGCCCTTCAAATTGCTCATATGCGTGGCGATTTCGCCTGGAACGACGTCTTCGTTGCCATGTCCGTCCACGGACGTCCAGCTTTGTCCAGGATGCAGCATACCGACCAGCCTGCCTCCGTGCGCATCCGTGTATGAGATGAAATCCGCATTCGCAGCCGCCGTGATCAGCATTTTGTTGCGCTGCGAGATCTGTTCAATGGGTTCGGCGAAAGCCTCATACAGGTGCGCGCCATAGTCCTTGAACAACACCGACTTTCGCCAGTACACGATCATGGATTCTTTTATGCCGGCCAGAAACGGAGGACCGGCCGGAGAAATGGTCTCTCGTGTCGATGACGAGTAAAGAAACACATAGATATCGCAAGCGACGATGGCCGCGCGCAGATCATCTTCGTCGCTACGTTCCAGACTTAGATGCTCCACACGGGCGTTCAGCCACCGTGGACACCGTTGGGCAATGTTGTTTCCAATGGCCGCGTGAGCCGAGTCCGTACCTATGAGTATGCTGATGGGTAGTTGCGCGTTCACCATGCGCGCGATAGCGGGGTGGAATGCAAGGCACTGATAGAGATTCCGGATGCTGCCATTCATGCTGATCAGATCCCATAAGTGAGCGGTGAGCGCGGGCGGCCGAGAAAAGAGCGGGGACAAAGTCCCGGTCGCCCGCTTATTGACCTACAGAGGCCAGAGGGCTGTTCCAAATGGCACGATCGCCTTGGCCTGCATCATGTTCGTAGCGTCTTCATTTGTAGGTTCGCGCAGCCATTCTTCCAACTTGATCGGTTCATCTTGCATCGACATGCTCCTATTAAATCCAGTTGAAGAAGCGAGCGGTCAAACTCGCCTCGGCCTAGCTGGGAGGATCCCGGCAAGGCATGGACAATATATGTAGGTTCACTGTGCACGCGTGAGACAGATTCCTGCACGGCGACATGAAATTTGCGCAGATGCGGCGAAACAGCCCGAGATTATTGTGGGAGCCTATACGGTGGCGAGCATTCGACCGACTTGCGAAGCTCGAGTCGATGGAGAAGCAACCGACCGTGAAGCCTACGGCAGGCCCGTTTCTGGACTACCGGAATCACAACCCGGGCCGACATTCGTCAACGTCCCATTTTCGCTCCAGCCCTTTGAAAACTGGATTGCCAACTTTGATTCATGCATGAAATGGGCAAGTTACTGAAAAATGGCTATCGTTCTTCGGCCATTCGGGCTATACCAAGCGTCCGCACTTTATCGGACGCCCGAACCCATGGAGGGCTTCTGCGACCCTGCCAGCACGAAGCTTGCAATGATCATTCTGAACGCACAAAATTCTGACGGACTGTGGCAAAAAATTCGTACCGCGGCGCGTGAACGGCGGATTGAGGATTTAGAACATATCGGTGGTGAGCGTCTTGCGCTATTGCTATGGCCGACACGGCATGTTCGTCTGCATTTGCAGGTTATCGTAAACAGGCACGACAACCGGATTTCCATTTTGGAGCAGGATGGCGACATACCCTGTTCCGAATTCTCCAGGCTTCGACAGCAGAAGCGGTTGCTGAACCACTTTCGACAACTGTTTCCTACAGACATAAATGCTGGGTCGATAGTAAGTTTGTCCAGTCCGTTTAACTTGAAAGACTAGCGTCCAACCGAAAGCCGCCCGACCTTCAAGGTGGGTGCGCTTGGACGGATGCTTCCTTCGGGACCAAAGAGCCAAGAGGAGGGCGATTGCACGCGTGTGTTGTATGTCGCGCTCGCGAGACGTGCGGACCTCACAGGTCAAACTGAGTGCAACCGGGCGAGAGCATATGTGGAAGACCGGGGACGCTGTGCGGGTGAGGGACAGCTCTGCTGTCTGGCATATTGAACAGGTTTTCCATCTGACTATCGACGGCGTGACTTACACCTGTTACGAGTGCTGGTGCAATCAGGGCCGCAGGCAACTCAGGCGCATTTGCGAAGCCGCTGAGCTCGCGCGGCCAGAAGCGAGACGACCATCCACGCGGTGAGCCGCCGTCTGGGGTTAAGTTGGAGTGCAATTGACGGCATTCTGCGTCGGGCGGTGAGTCGGGGGCTAGGTCGGCGCCGTGTTGCCTGCGATGTCCACATTTGCGTCGATGAAGTCGCGTTCGCCAAGGGGCGGGATTACGTTGCGATCGTATCGTCGGCACAACGCGTGCTAACTGTCGAACACGGCGGGGCGGCTGAGAGTCTGCGTCGTTGCTTCAAGGCCCTGGGACGAAGGCGCTGCGAACAACTCAAATCGGTCTCCATGGACATGAGCTGTGCCTACATCAAAGCGGCTCTCGACAGTCTGCCCGATGCGCTAGAGAAGGTCGCGTTCGATCATGTCCACGTGGCCAAGTCGCTCAGTAAAGCTGTAGACAACACGCGCAAAAGTGAATTGCATCGGGTGGACTATTCGCTACGCCGGGATATCCATCGCAGTCGCTACGACTGGTTGCGGTGGGGCTCACGCCTATCTGACTTTGCCCGTGAGCGCATTCAGGCGCTGTCGGCCAGTCTGCTGGACACGACCATGGTCTGGATGCACAAGGAAAAGGCGCGCTAAATTTGGCATGCGGACTATCACCCAAAACAGTCGGCCAAGGCGTGGCAAGTATGGATCCAGGCGCCTCGCCGCTCAGGCATCACGGCGTTGCACGGCGTGGCCAACCAGATCGAGACGCGGCTCTGGGGCATCCTCAATGCTATGTGGCTGAGGGTGTCCAACGCCGGGGCCGAAGCCCTGAATAGTCAGATCCGAGCCATGCGCGTGAAGGCTCGCGGCTATCGAAACAAAGCGCGGTTCGTTCTTGGAATTTTATTCCACTACGGCAAGCTAGATAGGAGGCATTAGGCTCTTTTCACATTCTCACACTTCCCAGTATTGTTAGCCGCTCTAAATGTGCGCACATTCAAAATATTAAGAAGATATTTAACAGGATACTCGCGCTGATCTTTGGAAAAATCATGTTTCGCAACAAGCCTCAAGACGAGGTATTTCCGGGGAGGAGGGGGGCTGGTTCGACAGGGGCAAGCCCAAACGCAACCAGACCAAGGTTCACGCAAAACTCAATCTTCGATCAAAGTCCTGTCGCAGTCACTCTACGTCCGGGGTCTGCTGGACGATGATCGAATAAGCACTGCCAGCGTAAACATTAACTGATCCAACCAAGAAGGATGAGCGATGACGGGGCCAAATTATTTTTATAGCATTCAGGCGAAAAATGGTGGATTCTGGTTTTTTCCAGACGCCAACTCTAACCGCATCGGCATCGGCCAAACCCCAAGCCTAGTCCTTTTCTCTATCGAAAAAAGCGACTCAAATACCGTTTCACTCAGAACAGTTAATGGCTATATTTTTAGTCTTATTCAAGAAGAAAAAGAGGGAGCTCTATATTTGAGTGTCGCGCCCCAGAAGGGCAACAATGTAGATGAATGGTGTAAATTTGAAATGCTGGAGGTCACTCCAGGGAGCAGCAAATTCACACTAAGGTCCATCGCGGGAAGTAAAAACTATTTATCAGCAATTCAAGATACAAAAAATTCACCGCTGTACGTAGAGGCCCAAAAAACAACTCCGGATGAGTGGTGTGAGTTTTTGATTAAGAAAGTCGAACTTGACGATTATCCATAATCAATCAACGAGCGCGCAGCGTGCCAATCTTTTTTAAAGAATTATGGCAGCGATTTGCCATGCGAACTGTTAGCACTCATGCCCTTGGTGTGTGATATTTCTTGGATTTCAAAATAATATAGGAAGGAATTTTATGGCCGCCACCGGAACCCAAATTACCCTACAGCTGACAACCGGCAGCTTCTGGGAAATCATAGTCTCGCCACCTGGCGCTCCATATGGCTATCGCGCTGCTGCAAAAGATGGAGCCTCAAGTAATCTTAACTTTTTCTATATAGAGAGCTACGAAGGAAACACCGTCTTGCTTCGAAATTATGATGGGAATGTTCTGAGCTTAATTCAAGAGGAAAAAAATGGAGCGTTATATTTAGATGTCGCCTCACAGAAAAACAGCGCGATAGATGACTGGTGCAAATTCAACATATCTGAGGTCGGAGCAGGTGAGTCTAAATATACCCTCCAATCCATCGCTGGAAATAAAAATTATTTGTCAGCAAATTTAGATACTTCGAAGTATCCATATCTTTATATGGAAGCCACTAAAAGTGCTCCCGATGTGTGGTGTGAGTTTGTGATTAAAAAAGTAAATACCGGAAGCTGAGGTGCTTCCGGAGATTTTTCTTCCTGTCATGACACGCGCACGGGCATCGCTCAGTTAAATTTCGATGCCCGATGCAACCAGTACGTTACTGAACTTGCCCTTGTCGAACCGGACATGTCTTCACCGTTAGGTTGAAGGTAAGTGACCTTCGCCCGCAAACTTGACAGTTCAAAACTGGAGAGATGGCTGCATCTGATCACAAGGTGTACGTACCAGCGCCATGTGCTGGCGCACATCGCTGATGCATCCGGACAATCGCATTGACGAGCTGCTGCCCTGAGACACCGCAGAACAACCGAGTTCAGCGCAAGCCCAATGCCATCGGAGCACTGCCGTTCACAAGGTGACGCCCTGCTGGACAAACTGCGGACATCTTTAACGCCGTACGCCCACACAAACGGACGAAGACCCGACAATACCCCAATAACGCCGAACGGCTTTCCAATGGCACGAACAGGCCTGCGGAAGGGCTAAATCGATTGGGTACGTTGAAATTGGTGAACGTTCGTACGTCGTACTGGCTACGCCGGGTAGCAGATAGCCGCATCTCCAAAGCGAATCGTCCGCTTTTCATAAGCGGAAAACCAAACAGTCGAATACCGTGACGACAGTGGCCATTCTCTTTTCAAAGGAAAAGGAAATGCTATGGCAGTGATCGTACTCGGCTGCAGCATTATGGCCGTAATTGCTACGGCCTGGCTTGGCGCAATCATACCGTCTCCCTACGACGTCGTCGTGGTGCTTTTGGGAAGTGGTGTGAGTGTGTTGTTACTGATCTTATACGCCCACATTGATGAATAAACCATTCGTTCCAAGTTCTGAGAGGTACAGGCAATGAACGACTGCAATTGACTGACAGTCCCGTCGTCAATCCTGCCGCATCCGAGGTCGGTGCATCGGGCTGTTGTGCATTACGGAACAGTCTGGCTTTGCATCGAATGCGGGCCGTCGACCCGCCAACGCACGCGGTATGATGAGGAGGTTTCCCGGCGCATTCGGCATACTCCGAAGAGTTGCCATACTCAGCGCCGGAAAATCGTTAGTTCTTCGTTACGACGAATCTACGGGCACCCGTAGTAATGACCACTTGATCTTTGCTTGTGACGATGTCCGCTTTGTCGGTCCGGATTTCCGCATCCTCGAATGCGATAACGACATGGCCTGTTGCTCGCACGGTGTCCGCTGACAACGTTTCCATCCTATCTGCACTGACTTTGAACGGCGGTGTTGCGGCGACCATCACTCTCGGTAGCAAGCCAGTCATCAGCACAATGACCGAGCAACTCACAAACTTTAGCAATCGGTTTTTCATATTGACATCCCTGACAGTAAAGTGGGCCACAACCGGCAGAAACCTTGCGGCACGCCAGCATTTCGGACTGACGTCGCGCAAATCAGTGCGTCACATGCCGTGCCAACAATGAAAAGAATTCTGCCCAGCGCCTGTCCACTTGGTGTGACTATTGGCACGGCGGACAAGTTCATTTCTCGTCTAGAACTGCTCACAGCAAGATGAGTGAAATTACGCCAGACAGAGGCCGGCCCGGCGTACCGCCGTTCGGCTTCACTCTAGATGGTGCAGGAACTATCGAGAGCGGCTGTCCCTAATTCGGCCTGCTTTCACGCGAGCCAATTTTCTCTTCGTTGTATTTCGATCACTTCACGGCATGGCTCCCATTCCATGTGGCGAAGCCATACCGAATTTTTCAGATGAGGTTTGACACTGAAAACAGGGCGAGCGGGTCAGTCCAAGAAAAACGGCAAAACGATAAGAAGTACGCCTACAGCGCTCCCAGCAATCGCTATAAGATCGCGCCACGGTGGCACCAGCCACGTATGGGACATCCAGACCGCCACTGATCCAACGCCGATTCCCGATATCGTCCAGATCACGTGCGCCATATTCTCCTCCACAATCAGTACGGCAATGCTCCATTGGAAGGTACGCGAACCTGAGTCCTGGCGCTATTGAACGCGTGCACTTTCCCTTTTGAAGCCCGTCCGGCGCCATGAGAACGATCGAGCTGCCATTTAACGGTTGCTGTTCCGCACGGAGTTCATGCAGAGGGTGGGCCGGGATAAGAATTCAAAACTCACGCGTGAAAAATAAGAATGCCGGCTGTGCAAATCGTGCTGAACTTCGTTCCACGTCGTGGAGCGGCGACGCCATCTCTCATCTTAAGAGGAAGCAAAATGGCATCACAAATGCAAAATCCAGCACCAGGCAGCCCTGTTCCCGCTGAAGTCGATACTACTTTTGTCTACCTCTATGATGGGGGAGTTTCAGGCGACCCAAGCAACACAACACTAAAATGGGAGTGCGACGATAGTAATGTCGAAATTCGGCACTCTACCACGGTAACCGGAACCGATGGATTTTCTCAAAACTCTATCAAGTACGTAGGTTCAACCAGCGTTTCGGCCGCAATTACGGTATCCAGCGTCATCGGTGGCGTAACGCAACAATTGAGTTCAGACCAATACAATTTTGACATAATAAAAATATCAACTGTGCACTTTACGGGCAATACGTCCGCCTACGCCCCTTTCTCGGACACTATCGATCCTGCGGTTGCTGCCAACATAATCGGTACCTCAGTAGATATCACCGATGAAAATGCCGATGCAATTGACAACTACACGCTTCAGCTGGGAAGCAACGGCAATCTTTCATATTTTGATCCTGCCAATAATAACGTAGCACTTTCTCCGGTTAATGGCATATATAACCTGACCTCCGGGACGACAGGCACAGCGTCCGTGAACGTAGGTTCCACAAATGCAGGGACATTTTGGTTGAGTTTCGCCCGCGGCAGTGGCGGGGTCGAGCAGACAGTCAATTTGATATTCATCGAGCAGGGCGGAAATGGGCCACTGCCCGCCCTTTCTGTTCCAGAGTCCAACGGTACGACTATTGACCTCGATCAAAGTTCAGGCCCAACCTTTGCAGTGCAAGCGCTCATTCCATCCGGAATGGTGGATGGAAACTCGGCCGCTTGCGTCCTCATTGACGATCAGGTCGCGCTGCGCGATATAACGGTCACCGATCTCGCGGCGGGAGTGAATGTTCCCAAGGCTAAACTGACTACTACCGATACCAATCCCGGGCATCAGAATATTCTGCGCTATATGGTGACGAGCGCGACGGGGAATACGACTCAATCTGGAGTGCTAGCCCTGTATGCGACGGGAAATCCGAATAACCATCCGGCACAAGAAAGCAGAACGTTGACAGCTGTTACCTTGCCTGGCGTGAGCATTGTCTCGAACTCGGCAATTTCTGGAGGCTTGCTGGTTAAAGTGCCCTCGTATTCTGGTATGGCGGTTGGCGACAAAGTTACCGTGACGTCCTATATCAATGGTTTTGACGGGACCGATGGCACGCCCAGAGGCAACACCTACTCAAATCCAGTCATTACCGTGGTTGCTACTGGCGCATTCACGGTAAGCGTCCCGCAGTCGGCACTTGCAGGGTATGGATCGTACGGCGGCGAGAACGGCTCCTACGAATGCGAGTATTCCGTAGTTAAGACTACTGGCCAAGTCCTGTACTCGAAATACAGTCCCTACATAGCCGACACCGGCTCAGTATAAGAACAGTCGGTAATGTTTAGGGGTGGAAATCAATTTTGGGGAACGCGATGTATTCATCCATCAGAAAGTTGTGGCGTGGCATGCTCGTGTTTGCCGTGCTGGTCAGCATACAGGCCTGTTCGGCCTCGGGCACAGCGATGCGCAGTGTCAGCGCGGAAGACTCGGATAAGGCAGCGATTAGCCGGTATCTGGAAAAAGTTCCGGTCGGCAAGCGGACAGTACTCGACTTGACCGACCCAATCACGGAGGCGGGGGTATATGCGGAGTACCGCCTGGCGGGTGTTACGCCGAAATCCGATCCTGAACTCTTTGAACAGCTCGCCGAATACAAGAAGCGGCAGCTGGACATGAGGGCGAAAGGCCTGCCTATTTCGGTAAGCTCTATGCTTGCGTCTGCAGGTGTCCCGGCTACCGAACCTCAACCTTATATCCAGATGCGAGGATTCTCGGGTTACGTAAACAATCTGGGGTTTGATGTGACGGCCACGGCCTATGTGCCTTACGGCCAACCAGCCAACGGGACGCCAGACCGTCGCCTAAAAATTACCCAACAGCTGTTGAATGCTCAAAGAATTGCAATTTCACAATCGAAGACGACGGATAGCTCGCTCAATCCTAACGCCGACCTTCGAAATATGCCGGCGTCGAGCTACAAAACACCGCAAAAGCCGTCGGGGCTGGTGCTAGCAAAGGCTGACCTGATCTATTGGTATGGTGGAAAAATAGCACTCACGTCCACGCAGGTCTGGGGAGCGAATGTTGGCGATCCGGGAGGGCCCGCGGTTATTAGCAAGGCACTCACTGACCCCAGACATATTACCACCAAGCCTATACTGAACCAGCCCGTCATAGTATGCCTGAATCGGGCGTCTCAATATGGCGATGGACTGTGCGATTATGGTCCCACACAACCGTTGAATACAGCCGTTTCGGTGATATTCCCCGTTAGTGGGCAGGTGAAGTACAACCAGAGAATTATGCCCAACGATCTGGCTCCTCCGGACAGCAGCCCGTACATTGAAATTATGCTTGGAGACGGCAATGGCGGGGTGTGTCAGGTTTCGCCCGATGACTCCTCCACGCCGAAGGACGACGTCACGATCAGCAACGACCAATTAAGCCTCTCCTGGAACTTCCCCACGGCAAATTTTGGGCCGGTCTGCTACAACAACGGCACTATTCTGCCCTTTAGCGTAACCGTAACTTCCATGTTGAACGACGGGGGACAATTCGGCCAGCCCCTGACCGTGGTATGGGCCTCCGACATCACCGCGGGCTCCAGTGTCGATCCCGAAAACTACCAGCAAGTCTCCCCTGTGGAGATTCAGTGGGGCTGCGTGCTGGAGGGAACGATGGTGAAACTGGCCAATGCCAGTGTCAGCGAGGCTCCGATCGAATCGTTGCGACCTGGGAACATTATTGCTACCAAGGACGGCGGTCGACTGAGAGTGCGCTCCACTCTCAAGGGCACCGACAAGGAGTTCGTTCGAATTGGAGCGGGAAAAGAAACGGTCATGCTAACTCCGGACCATCCCGTCCGTACGCATCGTGGCATGGTTGCTGCCTCTCAGGTCAAAGTAGGCGATCAAGTCTACGACAAGCGCGGCCAGGCGATTCGAGTAAACGAGGCGAGTAAACAGATTTTTGAAGCTGCTCGCACTGTATATAACCTGGTGCTCGAAACGGAAGACCGGACCGACATCGCGAATCCCGAGGACGCCGTGTTTGTCGCGGGTGGCATACAGATCGGCGACAACGCCATGCAGGGTCAGCTTGTTAAGCAGCGCATGAAGTCCGGGCGTTGAAAAGACGAGGAACGGGTCAACTTGAGGGCAGGCTGCAGGTACCACAACAGGGGACTGCCCACAAGTTACCCGCTGACGACTATCAGGGAGATTTTCATGGAAGCTGCTGTTCAACCAGCTATCACTATTCATAGCACGTCATATGACTTGTCCGGGTATGTTTCTGTCCAGTGGACGTGGAACCAGGCGCAGCCTCCCTCCTGCGTGGGCTTCAGCCTTTCGATTTCCGGGATGGACTATACCGGTAGCAGCGGCAGGGGTTTCAAGGTCTTGGACCCTCAGGCCATATCCTGTGATGTGCCGTATTTGTTTTCAGCCGGTGGGGAGTATCAGGTCATTGTTCTTGGATTGACCAACACTGGTCCCAATGCAAACTGGAGTTCGGGGTATCAGCCCATCACCAACCCTATTGTTGCCGAAGATTCCTGGACCGTCGCCCAGTTTCGCATGTTGGCGGCGTAGCGAAAAGAAACGTTCGAGGTGAAATCGATGAGTATTGCATTTGTTTCTCCTAAGGCTTCTGCTTCCGTCACACTTGGGACTAGGCAGACAATCACCGTGAAGTTTGTGGCCGAAGATGGGGGGAAGAGCAGTGGCCGGACCCTCAATTGGAGTACCGACGACCTGCAAGGAAATGTGTTCGACGAAGACGAAACTACGACGGATGCAAATGGACAGGGTCAAAATGTTGTCCATGTGGCATCTCGGCCAGTGGGATCACTGCGAGTTTCCGTATGGGAGGAGGGCGGGACCCCCGCGGGCCATTACGTCAGTATGTACGACGTTGTTGATGCCGCCTTGAACGTCAATTTTGACAGAATCGATGCCGTCCCTTCTCCAACCCGCAACACACCGCCTGCGAATGGGTCGATATACACGATCCGCGCCACGGTGCGGGCCACCGATTTGACCACTGGCTTGCCCGCCAAGTTCATGCCGATCCAAGTCCAAGGATTGCCCAACATACCTACGGGTCTCTATACAGAGTCCGGTGACAGAGTAATTCCTGACGACGATGGCAATTATGTGGTAACGGCGGACGATACGGGTATGGCGGTTTTGCAGTGCCTCAATGCCAGCGAATCCGCGATAATTTTGATTTTCTCTGCGCCTGGAGCAGCTGGCATACAGCAAAGTGTTCTTTATTCGCAGTTGGCACCAGGAGGTGTGACCAAGGGCACGCTCGCCCCATTGATTTTCATCATGCCAAACAACTACATCGATCTGAACGGTCCGTTGGCGTATGTGACTGCCACGTTCGATGGAAGCGTGAACTTGAAGAATTACACGAACTGTACGGTGTTTGTCGGAAACGCCGTTTATGGTCCAGTGTTGTTGAGCAACCTGCCGACGCCGGGCGAAATTCAGATTCCAAAATCTCTATTCGTCAGCGGGCAACGCAATAAGATTTCTTATTGCATGAGCCGCAGCACGAGCGGCAACGCATATGACTCCCAGATCGTTGAGCAAATGGTCCAAGGCGTTCCACCACAGGTGATGCCTCCAAACGTTGCCCGCACTTTAGTGGCGCCATCGATCAGTGGATCGGTCGTCAATAATTCGCTTATCGCTGGAGGGTTGAACGTCAAGGTAAAGCCATATGCCAACATGCAGGAGGGCGACCAGGTCGATGTGACCGTCTACGTCAACGATGATGGCACTAAGCAGAGTTTTAAACTGGATTCCACGCACGGCGTGCTATTCGGAGAACTCAGGACGGGATTCAACGTAACCTTCGAGCAGTTCGCCATGACGGGATATGCAGGGCAATTTCAGGCCGAGTATGCAGTGAGGCAAGCGGGAGGGGGCACGTCCGTGGCGTATTCAAAATTGCTGACTGTGCCAATGGACACCAGTTTAGGGTGACGGTTGCCGCGCGTCTGGGGCGGCAGGGTACTCCAAACCCTGCTGTCTGATCGTCAGCCATTTTGTTCTTCTCCATGCATTTTCGCTCGATGTACGGAAACATCATTTTGGCCTGGTTGCGCAAATGATGACTTGAAATAAATCTCATCAAAGCTTGATAGCTACCAGACCACAGCTATCGCCCTAATCTACAGAGTCGAAATGCTCGCAGTACCGGAATCGCCAATGGTGAGAACTCCGGGTCCCGCTGCGGTCGATCGCATTTCTTCCTGTGGTGGAAAACGAGACCATGAACGATAAATTGACGAACAACGCTGCATCGAACTCCGAGCGGGATATTATGCCTTGGGCCGCGAGGCGCATTATTCATCTAGGTCAGATCCAGAATGGGTGGGTCCCGTGGTACTGGGTGTTGGGCGTCGTGGCATGCGTTGCCTTGACACCCAAGGACGTAAGCGCCGCGAACTACACAAGCACACAGACCAACAGTCTGGGTCTTGGCGATACCGTAGAGACTACAGGGGCTGGCACTAGTGGCTACGGCTTGTGGAGCAAAGCAGGGACGCTCTTGAATGCGCCCGGTAGCAACACCATCCGGACACAGGGAGATTCCGCGCATGGGCTGATGGCGGATTCATTGAGTGCGCCGCAATCCAACATTAATGCGGTGGGGACGAATATAACTGTGGAGGGATCGACGGCTTACGCCGCATATGCAAAAAATGGATCTTCGCTGACGCTCGGGGATGTGAAGGCCACTGCGAATGGAGCAAACGGAAAAGCTCTGTATGTGGACTACAGCAGCATGGCCACCGTCAGTGGAAATTCGGAGTTTGTTTCAGAGCGGGGCACGGCGATTGAGACTGCTGGTTCCGACGCTACGGTGGTGATAGATGGTGCAGTTATTACCTCTAAAGGCGATAACGCGTACGGTCTGCGGATTTTCTCTGGATCCTCTGCGACAGTGACTGGGGCAACGAAAATTACGACAACGGGAGCAAATAGCACTGCCGTTTGGAGCAGCAGTAACGGCCTACTGTCTGGTGGTGGGGCCATTCCAGAAATTGGTGATGGCGCCTTCATCCTTACCACTGGCGGAGGTTCGTACGGTGTGCTCGGCACGGGAACAGCGGGACGCGGTGTGAAGTTGAACGCCGCCACGGTGTCGACGCAGGGGGACGGAGCGGGGGGCATCCGCGCCCAGTTCGATGGGCTCGTGCAATTGAACGGGACATCTGTTTCGACGAGCGGAAAAAATTCCCCCGGCCTGATCGTGGGCAGCACGACTGCTAATGACAATAGCGGCAGCGTGGTATCCACGGGAGCCTCGATCTCCACAATCGGCGACGGTTCCGCGGCGGTAGTGATCTATGGCACGCAGTCCCACAAGCTGACTCTGGATTCCAACTCACAGATCGCCACGACGGGAGCGGCTTCGCATGGCATATCGTTGCAGGGCGGCGCCGTCAAAACATTCAGCAGCGCCAATCCATCTACCGACGTTATTCCGGCTGGGATGGTGATCTCCGGTGCCGACTCGGCGGGATTGCACTCGACGGGCACCGGTAGTGAACTCAAGCTAAGTATCAACTTGCCTACCATGGCACTGGGCTCCCAGTCATGGAGCGCCTTGGCGGAGGAGGGGGGGACGATCGTGTTCTCGGGCTCCGCCGACGCGTCGAGCGGCAAGTTCTGGGCCAATGGTTCGGGCTCGGCTCAGGAAGGCAAACTTGTATTCGAGCAGGACTCGAAAGCCACCGGCGCGACCTTGAGGCTGGATGGCTCGGGCTTGGTCGATATCAGCGGCAACAATGACCATACGCTTTTTTCAATTGGCGCTCTGGAGGGTTCGGGGGGAGCGGTCAAGTTAGGTGCCAGTGCAGCTACGTCGGTGAGCTTGACGGTCGATGGTGCCGCTACGACGACGTACGCTGGCGATATATCAGGCTTTGGCGACCTGGTGCGCAACGGGTCTGGTCAATTGACGCTTACCGGGGCGCAGGCATTCGGTTTCTCGGGCAACGTCGAGATTGGAGCAGGCACTTTGGCAGTGGGGGGCCAGGCCGTAAGTGCGCAGGACAAAGATTTCAATTTCACAGGCGGAGGGGGGGGCATACTCGACATTTCCCAAAGTACCAACGGATTTACGGTCGGCACGCTGCAAAGCGCGGCTGTGGGCAATGGCACCATTCTGCTGGGTACGCAATCACTCTCGGTGTCTGGCGCGGGGGATTCGGACTTCAGCGGATCGATCCAAGGTTCCGGTGGTTTGACCAAGCAGGGCGCGGGGAATCTCCAGATGAGCGGGGCCAGCGCATTCGGATATGCAGGGACGACGTCTATCCAGGGGGGGAAGATCACCGCCTTGGGCTCTGCGACGGCGAGCGGTAAAGCCATTGAAATCGGTTCGCCCGGGATTTTGGATCTGAGCGGTGCTTCGAGTTTTGCCGCTGGAACCGTCAATGGTGGCGGCACGATCCAACTCGGCGCGAACAACCTTACAGTGGACGGCACAGGTGCCTCGCTGTTTGATGGCGCTATCACCGGCACAGGGGGGCTGATAAAACGCAATACTGGCGTGTTGAAACTCTCCGGCGCCACGGCTTTCGGTTTCGGTGGCGATGCCACTATTCAAGGCGGGGTACTGGCGATACGTGGCAACGTCGATCCGGCTACGTTTTCCAAGCGGTTTTTGTTGGACGGCGGCTGGCTGGACCTGTCCGAATCAAACGTGCCGGCCAATGAAGGTTCGGCTACCAATTGGCCACACCTCGTCATAGACACCACCGGCAGCACTGCCGGTGGCGTGATCGGCGCGAACGACAATGTGCGTTACGAAGTAGCGGCGGGCCAAACCGAGTTGGTGCCTTACCACCTGGGCGACGCTAGCACCCCCGGAGGACAGGGCATTTTTGTGGTCAAGTCGGGTGCCGGCACATTGGAACTCACCAATCAGAATGACTATTTGGGCAACACCCGAGTCGATGGTGGGGTTTTGCGAGTGCGGGCCGACAGCAATATAGGCAGCCTGGCCGCTTCGCGGGAGGTGGTGCTCAATGGAGGCGATCTGGAGGTCGCCGGCAGCTTTGTTTCCAGTCGAAACGTCGAATTGCGGCAGAACGGCACTGTCATCGTCGGTGCTGGTGTAGACACTAGCTGGGGCTCTGTCCTAGGTGCCGGAATGGTGCTGACCAAGAGCGGAGATGGCTCGATGGCATTCCGCGACGGCGGCACGCTAGGCGGCGTCACCATGGGAGGGGGAAAGCTGGCTTTGCAAGGGGCGTCCATCGGTGCCGCGGGCATTCCCACGCCAGTACAGATGCATGCGGGCAGCCTTACTCTGTCGGGCGGTTCCGTCACGGGCGGCGGAGATGCGATTCTGGTGGACGGCGATAGCGTCGTTACGCTGTCGAATGTGGCAATCAATGCACCGAACGCGGCCTATCGCGTTGTTAACAACGCTCAAGCCAGCCTCAATCTGATCGGGCAAGAGTTAAAGAGCCTAGTCGCGGCCGACGGCGCGGGTACGGTTTTGCAGGTCTATCTGGACCAAGCGAGCCAATATACTGGCGTGCCGCAAGCGTCCGGCGGCGCCAAGGTCGGACTGTCTCTGAACGATGCCAACAGCACCTGGACGGTGCCAGCAGATGCGAAGCTGACCTCGCTGGTAAATCGGGGAAATATTCAGTTCACTGCTCCTGTCGAAGGGCGCTACAAAACGCTAGAGGTAGCTGGCAACTACGCGGGCGGCGGAAAAGTGAGCACTAATACGGTACTCAATGCAGGAGGGGGACTAGCTGCACAATATACTGACCGCTTGCTTGTCCATGGCGATGTAACAGGTCAGACGATCCTGATGACAACTCAATTTACAGGCGAAGGCGCCAATACCAACGTCGCCGGGAACCATGCCTACATGCCGGCCGAAGGTATTTCGCTGGTTCAGGTCGGTGGGAAAGCACAAGCTGATGCGTTCAAGCTTCCCAATGACTATGTCTCGTTGACAAAAGGTCTGCAGTACCGTTTGTTCGCGTACGGCACTGGCGCACTGCCGGCGCCTGACCAGACCCAGAGCCTGCTTGGCGCGACCCCGTTGAGCGTCGATTTCCGTTTGCAGACCGCCTATGTGGATAAAAATGGCAATATCGTGCCCGGAGTCCCGAACGATAACGGCAACGGCAACGGCAACGGCAATGGCAACGGCAACGGCAATCCGCGTCCGGCGCTGGTACCGCAAGGAAGTTCTTATTTGAGCGCAGGCATGGCGATGCAAAACTACAGCAGTTTTGTAACGGACAACTTGCGCAGACGCCTCGGTGACTTGCGACAATCCGATGCGGCAGGGGAAAACTCGGCCGTCATCGAGAGCTACGCCCGCGTTATCGGAGCGCGGGACAAGTACCGCAGCAACCGCGGATTCCAGGAGTATGGCTATGACTTTGATCAGAACAGCCAGGCCATGCAGTTCGGCGCCAATTGGCTGGCCTTGAACGATCCGCGGCAGCGTGTGCGCATAGGAGGGGCTGTCACGTTAGGGTCAAGCAAGGTGAATACCCGTGCCAGCAGTGCCGAACAAAGCAAATTCTCCATGGATGGCCGTAGCGTGGCCCTGACCGGCACCTGGACTCACAGTAGTGGCTGGTACGCGGATGGGCTTCTTTCGTTCGGTCGCTATAGTGGCCCGGTGTCGAGCAATGAACGTGGCCATGTCGGAACGCTGCGAGGTGATAGTTATGACGCATCCGTCGAAGTGGGGCGGACCATAACATTCTCCAGTGGCCTGCAAATTGAACCGCAGTTCCAGTTACGCAGTCAGACCTTGCGCATTCGCAACTTTACCGACGACGATGGTGTCAAGGCCAAGTTCGATAACCAGCAGATCTGGTCTGGCAGAGTGGGGGTATTAGCCTCTTACACGCTTTCTGGCACGCAGAGCTGGTCGCCGTATGCGCGAGTGGACCTGATGCACAGCACAGGCGGTGCAGGTACCGTCAATCTCTCGGGAAAGGACTACTCGCCAGGCCGAGTAGGCAGCGCCGCGCGGCTGGCTATCGGTGCGAACGGCATGCTCACGCGAAACTTGGCTTTGTATGGAGAAGTGGCGGGCCAGCGCCGGATCGGGGCCTATGGGTTCAGTGGCGGGGACATCAATTTGGGGGTGCGCTATCAGTTCTGAATCCCCGGGATTTGAATGATGTACTCAAATGGCCATGAGTGTTTGTTGGGTGTGACCTTCGCCTCGAAAATGGGCAGCTCCATGCTGGAGATCGGCTGCTTCACTGGCTTGCACCAACCACGCTCGTGGCCCGTGAGGCACCGATTGAAGCTCCGGAGATACTTCGTTTAGCCTGCGTTGTGTCACGCAGAGTCAGCAAGCTGAACGAAGCTGCGGCAGGCTAACACGAACGCCTGGTGGACGCCTCGTTCAGAGCGGTGCGGGGGATGTATTGGTGCTGGCCGCGATAAGGGGCATCCCTTCGCTCATCCGCCTCGAGAGACGCGTATCGGGTGCCAATAGCGTCATAACGGTATGGCTCAAGCGCTCGCCGACTTGGTGCAGCAAGATTCTCCGGCCTATCAGGGATGCTCTCGCATCTTGAGCCAGCTTCTACGGGCTGGCTCACCGCGCGCGAGATGGGATCTTTCTTGCCATATTGCATCAACAAAGCCATGAAAAAAACCTAGACGCATCGCAATGTTGCACCGCTTCATCAATTTACAAAGAGCCGCTTTTTTCACCCCAACGAGCAGCGCTACCATGAGTTTTGCACCGGCAGGTGCGTTACGAACTATGGAGGGAATTTCTATGTGGCATCACCTATACATAGACGCTGTCGCGTCGCCCGTCGAAGCGCTTCTTGGCCCATGGCGGTTGGCACAGCTCGCAGAGGACTTTGCACAGCAGCGTGGAGAGCATGATTTCGCCATCCTTGTGCGCCCCGATTTCGACGCTGAAGGTGTTCACTTCTACTTCTCGCCTCAGTGTGCGACTTTCGCGCTCGCTCACGACGCGGAGCCTTGCGTGGCGCCTCAGGGACACCAGGAGCTTGAGCATTTTTTTGGCGATGACACGGTAATCACCAACCTGACGACCTCTCCACCGCGGACCACTCTCGACCCACTGGCAGCAGAGGAGGGGGGGGCCGAGACGGACTTGGAACTTGCCGCTCAACTCCATCTTCAACAACTTCTTCTGGAAGAACTCTTTGCGGACCGCTTTAGCCCGAACACTAGAACATTGCAGGAAGTGTTGGCCACGGTTGATGGAAAACTGCATTTCGCCGAAGGCGTCCAAGAATCCGGTGCCGGTACGGCGAATAGCGGAGATCGAAGCGCTATGCGGCACCGATCACTGCAACTCTTGGAGCCATTCAAACGCACCATCCAGGAACGCGTCAGGGCCGAGCTTGGCTGATATGGCAGACGTACCGTCGAAGAGCTAATAGCCCACGGTGAAAGACAAAGACTAAGGACCTATCACTTACACCTTGGAGGCCCACTATGTGGCATCACCTCTACGTCGACAATGGAATCGATTCAGTTGTCTTGAACCTCAAACTCGAACAGCACGCCCAACGTTTTGCTCACCAGAGAGGGATGCTGGACTTCGCCGTTCTTTCGCGTTTTGACCATGCAACCGGTGGCACGCATTACTACTTCTCCCCTGGCTGCGAACATCTAGCAAGAGCTCATCATGCTTCGCTATGTAGAGCCCCACAGCACAGTACGGACCTTCATCTCATCTTTGGCGATAGGGAGTGCCTCAAACAACTCCGTCGGGGCACCTCTGTCAGCAGCATTGACTGACCGCGTAGTTCCGGGCGAAAGATGGATAGATCATGGGTGGAACTGGATGTCGCTGCAGAACGGCATCGCAAGGCCGACCTGGCTTACGAAAGGCAGTGATTTCAAGTTTCGAGAACGCCACCGCTCAGCTCCAAACTGTCGGCGGCTGTTCGCTGTCCCATGAAGTTGCGCTACTTTCCCTT
>NZ_QWFB01000013.1:0-40874 GCF_003576205.1 Achromobacter sp. K91
AGATGTGTATAAGAGACCGACGCCGTGGCGGGACAAACTCAACGGCGTACTGTTCGTCGGCCTGATGGCCGCCGCGGTAATGCAGCTGGCGGACCTGCCCGCGATCCGCCAGTTGGGTTTCTCGCCGCTGGTCGTGGGCATCGTCTGCGGCATGCTCTACGGCAACTTCCTGCGCGGCACCATGCCCGCCGACTGGGGCGCGGGCGTGAACTTCACCGCGCGGCGCCTGCTGCGCATCGCCGTGGCCTTCTACGGCCTGAACATCAGCATCCAGCAGATCGCCGCCGTGGGCCTGCCCGGGCTGGCGGTTTCGGTGGCGGTCGTGGTGGGCACCCTGCTGCTGGGCACCGTGGTGGGCCAGCGCCTGCTGGGCCTGGACCGCGACACCGCCATGCTCACCGCCGCTGGCAGTGCCATCTGCGGCGCCGCCGCCGTGCTGGCCTTCGAGCCCACGCTGCGGGCCGCGCCGCACAAGAGCGCGGTGGCCGTGGCGACCGTAGTGCTGTTCGGCACCTTGTCCATGTTCCTGTACCCGGTGCTCTATCACGCGGGCTGGC
Source organism: Achromobacter sp. K91 (assembly GCF_003576205.1). Classification (NCBI taxonomy): domain Bacteria; kingdom Pseudomonadati; phylum Pseudomonadota; class Betaproteobacteria; order Burkholderiales; family Alcaligenaceae; genus Achromobacter; species Achromobacter sp. K91. Next base: position 558 of record NZ_QWFB01000013.1, read on the forward strand.
TGAACCTCGACACCCAGGCCCTGGGCATCTATATCGGCGGCACCATCCATGAAGTGGCCCAGGTCGTCGGCGCAGCCAGCAATGTCGATCCCGCCACCACCGAAGTCGCCACCATCGTGAAGATGACCCGCGTGGCCCTGCTGGTGCCGGTCCTGCTGATCCTGGGCATGTATCTGCGCAGCGCGGCCTCGCATGCCGGCGGCCAGGGCAAAGGCGCCAAGCTGCCCATTCCCTGGTTCGCGGTGGGATTCCTGGTGCTGGCCATCATCAATTCGCTGAACATCATCCCCGCCGATGCCGTCGCCGCCATCCGCCGCCTGGACGTCTTCGCCCTGACCATGGCCATGACCGCCCTGGGCATCGAAACCCGCTTCGCCCAGATCCGCAAGGCCGGTCCCCGGGTGATGGCGCTGGGCCTGATCCTGTACCTCTGGCTGCTGGTCGGCGGCTACGGCATCGTCAAGCTGGCAGCCTGATCCCCGGCCCGCCGCGCCCAAGGCAGCGGCGGGCTTTGCGCATGCACGCCGCTGTCTCGTTTTTCCTGCATAATCGGCTGGTTCCCTAGCAGTGGAGTCGGCCGCATGACCTCCAGCACCAAAACCCCGTTTACGACTTTGCCCGCCGATCGCGACGCGGTATTGCGCGTCATGCCGATGCCGGCGGACGCGAATATCCACGGGGACGTCTTTGGCGGCTGGATCATGTCCCAGGTCGACATCGCCGGATCCATTCCCGCCGCGCGCCGCGCCGCCGGACGCGTGGCCACCGTGGCGGTCAATGCCTTCCAGTTCAAAGAACCGGTGTTCGTGGGCGACCTGCTCAGCTTCTACGCAGCCATCATCAAGACCGGCACGACGTCGGTCACGGTGTCCGTCGAGGTCTACGCGGAGCGCCAGCGGCTGGACGCCGAGATCGTCAAGGTCACCGAGGCCACGCTGACCTACGTCGCCACCGACGAAGCCCGCCGCCGCCGTCCCCTCCCCACTCTTTGAGCCGTAACGCATGACGCAGTCCGCCGCCGCGCAGAAACCGCCCGCGACGCCCCGCCGCCTCGACCCGGAAGACGCCCAACACGCCCTGGCGGAAGTGCAGGAACGCCTGCGCCGCCAGCAACTGGTTGCCGACCTGGTGCATCGCCAGGAGGAAGGCGACTCCAAGGCCTCGCTGGTCGAGGACCTGGTGCACCGCCAGCACGAGGCCGAACTCAAGACCCTGCTGGACGGATTGCATCCGGCCGACATCGCTTTCATCCTGGAGTCGCTGCCCAAGGACGAACGGCAAGCCATCTGGAAGCTGGTCAGCCCCGAGCACGACGCGGACGTGCTGCTGGAAGTCGAAGACTGGGTGCGGGAATCGCTGATCGAGGCGATGGACCGCCAGGACCTGGTTGCCGCCACCGGCAACATGGACGCCGACGAGCTGGCCGACCTGGCGCCCGACCTGCCGCCCGACGTGGTGGCCGAAGTCCAGAAGGGCCTGACCGAAGAGGAACGCGCACAGCTGCTGGAAGCCATGGGCTATCCGGAAGACAGCGTGGGCGCGATCATGGACTTCGAGATGGTCCGGGTGCGCGAGGACGTCACCCTGGAAGTGGTGCTGCGCTACCTGCGCCGGCTGCACGAACTGCCCGACCACACCGACCAGATCTTCGTGGTGGACCGCCAGGACAAGCTGCAGGGCATCCTGCCGCTGTCCAAGCTGCTGGTCAGCGAGCCCGAAACCGAAGTGCGCGCCGTCATGAACTCGGACTTCCTGACGCTCAACCCCCTGGACTCCGATGCTGACGCCGCCGGCGCCTTCGAACGCTACGACCTGGTCTCCGCGCCCGTCATGGACGACCAGGGCCGCCTGATCGGCCGCGTGACCATCGCCGACGTGGTGGACGTGATGCGCGAAGACTCGCAGGAGCAGGCGCTGTCGCGCGCCGGTCTGCAGGAAGAGGACATCTTCGCGCCGGTGTCCACCGCCCTGCGCAACCGCGCCCCCTGGCTGCTGTTCAACCTCTGTACCGCCGCCACGGCATCCTTCGTGGCCTCCCAGTTCGAAGGCACGGTCAGCCAGATCGTCATTCTGGCGTTCCTGATGTCCATCGTGGCCGGCATCGGCGGCAACTCTGGCAACCAGACCATGACCCTGATCATCCGGGCCCTGGCCATGGGGCGCATCACGGGCCGCAACCTGTGGCAGCTGGTCAAGCGCGAACTCTTCGTCACCCTGATGGTGGGCCTGTGCGGCAGCCTGGTGGCGGCCCTGTTCGCCTGGGTCATCTCGCACTCGGTGTCGATCGCGCTGGTGATGATGGCCGCCATGGTCTGCAACATGCTGGTCGGCGCGTCGGTCGGCGTGCTGGTGCCGATGGTGCGCGCCCGCTTCGGCAAGGATCCTGCGATGGGTTCTTCCGTGCTCCTGACCTTCGCCACCGATTCGCTGGGCTTCTTCATCTTTCTGGGCCTGGCCACGATTTTCCTGCTGTAGTTCGCATACAACAGCAGGAAAAATCCGCTTCCCTCTGGCGACGCCCGCTTGACAGCTAGCTGACAGGGTGAAAGACGACTGTTCCATTACAGTAATGGGATTGTCATCTCCCCCTTTTCAGCGCCCACAATGACCGCAAGATTCCGGGCGGCAATCCTTTGCCTGCTGCTCGCCACCTTCGCCGCCACCGCCCAAGCCTGTGACAGCATGCCCTCATGGGCCAAGTCCGCCTGCAACCGCCTGGACCAGATCTGGACCGAAGGCGGCAATGACCTGTACTTCACCGGTTATTCCTGGCACAACCGGGCCACCTACAGCAAAGAGAAGATCGACAGCTTCAACGAACTGGCCTGGGGCGGCGGCTACGGCCGCAGCATCTACGACGAAGATGGCGACTGGCAAGGCCTGTACGCCATGGCCTTCCTGGATTCGCACAGCAAGATCGAGCCCATCGCGGGCTACGGCTTCCTGAAGATCGGACGCGTCAGTGAAAACGTCCGTCTGGGCGCGGGCTACACCGTCTTCCTGACGGCGCGCCACGACATCATGAGCTATGTGCCGTTTCCCGGCATCCTGCCGCTGGTGAGCGCCAGCTATAAGGACACGATGCTCTACGCGACCTACATCCCTGGGTCAGCTGGCGCGGGCAACGTGCTGTTCATGTTCGGCCGCTGGCACTTCTGACGCACCCCAGGCCTCAGAAGACCTGCCCCAGCCTGCGCACCAGATCGCCCAGGCGCCAATCGTCGATGCCATGCGCGCGCAAGGCTCTCTCGGTTTCCACGACATAGTCCAGGCACGGCCCCGAATGCCCCACGGCATTGCGCACCGACGCCAGCAGACGGTCGTCGCTCAGGCCGGCCGCGTATTCCTGGCAGGCCCGGTTCAGCAGGAACACCAGCCCGCGCACCGGCGCGGCTTCGGTATGGCAGGTGAGCCAGCGCGGCGTGTAGGCGCCAGTGACCATTTCCCGGCGCCACAGCGCCTGGAACACCGCAGGCACGTCGCAGGCGGCAATCTGGAAGGCGACGCCGCGGCAGCAGCCGCCGCGGTCCAGGCCAAACACCAGGCCAGGATTGTCGGGCGAGCCGCGATGGTCGTGCGACCACAGGCACAGGGACCGGTGATAGCCGCGCACAGTCGCCAACCGCCGTTCGCGCCAGGTGAAACCGGGATGCCATATCAGGGAGCCGTAGGCGAACACCCACAGGTCGTCGACGCCGTTCCAGCCGCCCAGCAGGTCATCCACCGAAAGCGCGCGCCGCGAATTTTCCGTACCGGCGCAGCCGGCGGGTACTGCCAACGACATAGGGTCCTCTGATATCCCGATTTGTCCCATGATGGGAGTGGGGAATATCCTACGCCGTAGCCCGCGCAAAAGAATTGCGTGATGGGGGCCGGCCGGCAGGCCGAATGGAATTTGCATCCCCGCCGCCCCCTGCCATGGAAAAAAAATTGCGCGCGGCCGCCTACACCGCGTCCAGCGGCAATTCCGTGGTGCTTTTGATGACTTCCATCGAGAAGCTGGCGCTGACGTCCAGCAGGTCCACGGCGGCGATCAGACGCCGGTAGAAGCGGTCATAGGCCGCCATGTCCTCGACCACGACTTTGAGCAGGTAATCGACGTCGCCCGCCATGCGGTGGAACTCCACCACGTTGGGCAAGGCCATCACGGCATTGATCAGGCTCTGCGTCCATTTCTCGTTGTGCTGGCTGGTCTTGATGGAGACGAAGACCGTCAGGTTCAGGCCCAGCGCGCAGGGATCCAGCAAGATGGCGTTGCGGGCGATGACGCCGTCATCCTTCAGCTTCTGGATGCGGCGCCAGCAAGGGGTGACGGACAGATGCACCTGCTCGGCAATCTCGGCGACCGAACAGGTGGCGTCCTTCTGCAGCAAGGCCAGTATCTTGATGTCCGTCTGGTCCATGGGTTTCCTTGGCTGGATCGGCCCCAATGTTGCCTGTTCCGCCTGCCCGCGTCCAGCCTGCGCCCTCCCGGGGCGCCGGACTTCAGTAGGTCCCGGGGTAGCCGCCGCCGTCGATCAGGATGTTCTGGGCGGTCATGTAGCCGGCCTGCGCGGAACAGACATAGGCGCACAGGGCGCCCAGCTCCTCGGGCTGGCCATAGCGGCCAGCCGGGTTGGCGCGTCCGCGCTCGTCCCAGAGCTGTTCGAAGCTCTTCCCGCCGGATTGCTCCAGCATGCCTTGTATGTGCCTGACCTGCGCATCCGTGGCGAAGGCGCCAGGCAGCAGGTTGTTGATGGTGACGTTGTGGCGCACGGTCTGCCGCGCCAGACCGCTGACGAAGCCGATCAGGCCCGAACGCGCGCCGTTGGACAGGCCCAGCTCGGCGTGCGGCGCCTTCACGCTGCGCGAGACGATGTTCACGATGCGCCCGAAGCGCCGTTCGATCATCCCGTCCACGACCCGCCGGATCATGTCGATGGGCCCCAGCATCATGCTGTCCAGCGCGGCGATCCAGTCGTCGTGGCTCCAGTTGCGGAAATCGCCCGGCAGCGGGCCGTCCGCATTGTTGACCAGGATGTCCGGATGGGGACAGGCGGCCATGGCCGCATCCCTCCCCTGCGCCTGCGTCAGGTCGGCCGACACCCAGCCGACTCCTATCCCGGTCTCATGCGATATCTCGGCCGCGGCCTGCTCCAGCGTGGCCGGGTTACGTGCGGCGATCGTCACCGCCACGCCCTCGCGCGCCAGTTGCAGGGCGCAGGCCCGGCCCATACCGCGGCTGCCGCCGAATACCAGTGCCGTCTTGCCGCTGATCCCCAGATCCATGCCTGACTCCCCTGTCATTGCGCTGCCCGGCGCAGCTTTGCGCCAACGCGGACCAGTATAGGAGCGCGCAGCTGCCGGGCGGAATGGAATTTTTTTCCAATCTGCGGCCCTGGCGCGCCGAATTTGGCAAAGGCATTCCAGCGCAAGCTCCTACCATGGAAGCTCTGCCCGGAGGCCTGCCATGTCTTCCATCCAACTCGCCGGCGGCGACCTGCAATCGCTCTGCGCATCGGTGCAGTCCGCCCAATTGAACGCCGCGCGCGCCCTGCTGCGCGACCTGGTCGCCAGCGTCGCCAACGCCGGCGACATGCTGCAGAACCTGCCCGCGGAACTCCGCGGTGGACGGGCCGAGTCCTACACCCGCCATATCGCCTACGCCGACCCGCATGGCGCCTTTACGATGGCCTACCTTATCTGGCGTCCGGGACAGTTCAGCCCGGTGCATGGCCACAAGACCTGGTGCACCTACCAGGTGCTACAGGGCAAACTCACCGAAACCCACTACCGCTGGGATCAGGAATCCGCCATCGCCCAGGCCTGCGGCACGGTGATCCGCCGCCCTGGCGACATCGTCACCGCGACGCAAGGCCTGCGCCAGATCCACCGTCTGGGCAATGCCGGCCCGGACATCGCCGTATCGCTGCACATCTACGGCGTGGCCCGGGACGACCTGTGCACCGGCGTCAACCACCTGGTCGACAGCGTCAACCCATCCACTGGCTGACCGGCGCGGCCGCGTCCTGCAAGGGCTGCGCCACCACGTCGATCAGCGCCGGGCCGTCATGCTCCATCGCGGCCTTGATGGCGGCATCCAGCTTGGACGGATCCTCGACTCGCCAGGCCTTCACGCCATAAGCCTCGGCGATGCGGGCATGGTCGGTGCGGTTGAAGTCCACGCTGTAGTAGCGCTTGTCGTAGCCCGCCTTCTGGCTGGCCTTGATCCAGCCATAGACGGAGTTCGAGAACACCACCATCAGCAGCGGCGCCTTGTGCCGCACGATGGTTTCCAGTTCGCCCACCGTGAAGCCGAAGCTGCCGTCGCCCATCACCGACACGCACTTGGACTGCGGCCGGCCCACCCAGGCGCCCAGGGCGGCCGACATGGAGAAGCCCAGCGCACCGTGGGCGCGGTTGGTGATGAAGTGCCGGCCGGGGCGCGACACGTCGTAATAGGCGGAAAAATACGGGCAAGGCGTGCCGGGGTCGGCGCAGACCACCGCGTCGTCGGGCAGCAGGCGGTTCAAGGACTGCACCACGCGCTCGGGGCGGATAGGCGCGTCCAGGCTGTGGGCCAGCGGCTCCAGCTGCGCGCGGCGCGCCTCCTTGGCGCGGCCGGCCAGCACCGCGCCGTCGGCGGCGTCGGACGGACGGTGCGCCAGGCGCGCAGCCACCTCCACGCCCAGGGCTTCCAGCGCCAGCTTGGCGTCGCCCACCATGCCGACCTCGGTCAGGTAATTGGCGCCGATCACCATGGGATCGATGTCGATGTGCAGGATGGGCACGTCGCGGTTGGGGAAGCGCCAGTGCTCGGTCGAGGTGGAGCCCGCGCGGCAGCCGACGAACAGCACCACGTCGGCCGCGGCCACCACGTCGCGCGTCGCCATCACGCCGCCGTTGGAGCCGACCACGCCCGCATTCAGGGGATGGGTGTCGGCCAGGCTACCCTGCCCGCTCACGGTCACGCAGACCGCGGCCTTGAGCGATTCAGCCAGCTCCTGCAAGGCGCCGCTGGCGCCGGCGATGACCACGCCGCCGCCGCAGATGATCACCGGCGCCCGCGCGCTGACCAGCCGCTGCGCGGCGCGCGCGACGTCCAGGGGATCCGGCGCGTAGCGCATGGACGGGAAACGCCCGTGCTCGGGCTGGGCCCAGACATCGGACGCGTCCACCTGCTGCTTCATCACGTCGTACGGAAAGCACAGATGGGCCGCGCCAGGCTTGCCGGTGGTCATGGCGCGGAAGGCCGCGCGCACCATGCCGGGAATCTGGTCCGCGCGGTCGATGGTACGGTTCCACTTGGTCAGTGGACGGTACAAGGCTTCCTGGTCCAGCTCGGTCAGCGGGTACTTGCCGCGCGAGCCCACCGCCACGTCCGAGGTGATGCCAAGGACCGGAATGGACGATTCGTTGGCCTCCACCAGCCCGGGCAGCAGATAGGTCGCGCCGCCGCCGCTGGGGCCTTCGCACACGCCGACCTTGCCGGTCACGCGGGCATAGGCATCCGCCATGTAGCCGGCGCTGCGCTCGTCGCGCGTCAGGATGTGCTGCATGCCGTGGTCCAGACGGTACAGCGCGTCATAGAACGGCAGGCTGGTGTCGCCGCACAGGCCGAATATGTGCTTGACGCCGTTGTGCTGCAGCATGCGCACCATGGCTTCGGCGCCGGTCATGTTTTCCATGTCATCTCCACTTGTGTTGCACGCGTCGCGGCCGGGCGCCTCAGCGCCAGGCCGCGAGCCGTTCAGTTGTCCAGATTGATGTTGCTGCTCTTGATGAAGGCGCTCCACCGGTCGTATTCCGACTTCACGTAGGCATCCAGCGCCGGGCCGTCGGAGGCCACGATCTCAAAGCCCGCGTCGGTCACTTTCTTGCGGATTTCCGGGTCGGCCAGTACGGCCTTGAAGTCGGCCGTCAGCTTTTTGACGGTCGCTTCCGGCGTGCCCTTGGGGGCGAACATGCCGCTCCAGGAATAGGCGACAAAGCCGGGGAAGCCGGATTCCGCCACGGTCGGCACGTTGGGCAGATCCGGCAGGCGCTTTTCGCCCGCCACCGCCAGCGGCTTGATCTTGCCGGCCTGGATCTGGCCGCGCAGCGCCGCGAAGCTCAGCCAGGTCATGCTGGCCTGGCCGCCCACCACCGCCTGGATGGCCGGTCCGCCGCCGCCGTACGGCACGTGCAGCAACTCCACCTTCGACAGGCGCTTGAGCTCTTCGGGCGCCAGATGGTTCAGCGAACCCACGCCCGTGGACGCGTAGTTGAACTTGTTGGGCGGCTGCTTGGCGGCCGCGGCCAGGAACTCCTTCAGGTTGTCCCCCGGCACGCCGGGATTGGCGCCCAGCACCAGCGGGAAACGCACCGTCTGCGAAATGGCGACGAAGTCCTTGAACGTGTCGTAGGGCAGCTTGGGCTTCACGGCGGGGTTGATGCCGTGGTTGTCGAAGCTGACCAGCAGCGTGTTGCCGTCGGGTTCGGCGCGCGCCACAAAAGCCGTGGCGATCTGGCTGGCCGCCCCCGGCCGGTTCTCGACCACGACCGCGCGGCCGCCCAATTGCTGAGACAGGCGTGGCTGCAGGATGCGCGCCAGGATGTCGGTGCTGCCTCCGGGCGGATACGGCACGACCAGCACCAGCGGCCGTTCTTCGGCGGCGGCCGGCGCGGCAACGAAGGCTCCCGCCGTGGCGGACAGCATGCATAGCGCAGCCAGTCCGCGCTTTATCCCGTGATTCATAGCTTTTCCCCTGCTCGTATGGTGTTGGCCGGCGCTGCCGTGGCGGGTTCGGCCTGGTCCCGCATGTAAATCGTGGAAAAACCCGTACGTATGACGTCGGTGATCTGGTCCAGGCGGCGGCCGATATGCGCGCTCATCAGTGCCGGCAAAGCGTCGATGTCACGCCGCTCCAGCGCCTCGACGATGCGCAGATGCTCGCCCTGGGTATGACTGCGGCGCCCTTGCAGCATGTCGATCCAGCGCACGAAATGGATGCGGGCGTTGACGCTTTCCAGCGCGCGCACGAACTCCTCGTTGCGCGAATAGCGCGCCAGCGTCAGGTGAAAGGCCTCATCGAGTTCCAGCAGGCGGGTGGCGTCGCTGTCCTCGGGCACGTCGCGCGAACGCTCGACGAATTCCCGCAGGCTTGCCAGCTCCTGGTCGGTGGCGCGCTCGCAGGCCGCGCGCACGATGCCCGCCTCCAACACTGCGCGGTATTCGTAAAGGCTGTGGATCTGCTTGGCGTCGAGCAGGCGGGCGATGAAGCCCCGATTGACCGAGCGGGTCAGGAAACCTTCGACCATCAGCTGGTTCAGCACCTCGCGCAGCGGCGTGCGGCTGACGTTCAGCCTGCGGGCCAGCTCGACCTCGTTGATGCGCTCACCTGGCTTGAATTCGAAGCGCACGGCCATCGCCTTGACCGCGCCATACAGCTCGGCCTGTGCTTCCTTGGTGCGCGCTGCAGGCCGGATTGCGACTGAGGGTTGCGTCATGCCGGATCACCTGGTCGGTTGGATCGTCGGGAATGAACTGCATACTAAAGTGCATACACTTTACCCAACAACCCGGGTTTCCCCGGAAGCGGGCTCTTACCAGCCGCGCTCACCATAATTTTCGGGACAAAAAAAGCCCGCAACGCGGACGTTGCGGGCGATTTTGTCCTTGTCAGCGGCATCTGCCGCCTGGCGCTTACAAGCCGGTATCCAGCGTGTAATGCGCGCCGTCCTTGTTTTCCAGAGTCAGCGTCGACAGCGTAGGCCCCGCCGCTGCGGCATCCTGGCTCACATGGATGCGCAGGTTGGCCAGCGGCACATCCCAGCCACCGCTGGCGGCTTCGGCCTGCACGCCGGCCACCAGCGCCAGGCGCTCGGCAACCGCGCGGGCATCGGGCGCGCGGGCATCGATGCGCAGCAAGCTGCGCGCGCCGTTGGGATGCGCCATGAGTTCGGGCGACCACACGCATTCGGGCGTCAGATGGCGACAGAAATACATGCGGATGCCGGGCAAGGGCTGCTCGGCGAAACGCACGGTGTGGAAACGGGCCTGGACTTCCTGGCCGTCCAGCATGGCGGGGCGGCTCAGTTCCTGGACGGGATTGACGGCAAAACCTGCCGCCAGCAGGCGCTCGCGGGTGGCTTCGGCGTCATGGGTGCGGAACACCAGCGCCTCCAGCCCGAACGGGGAATCAGCGATTTCCTTGCGCGCGGGCGGCGCGCCGGGCGGCCAGCCCAGCAATTCGACGTACGTGCCTTCCAGCACGATCAGGCGGTTGCACGACCCCAGGTTGTGCACCGCCTTGTCGCTCAGATGAAAACCCTGGCGTTCGAAATGCGGGGCCAGCGCATCCAGCCGGTCGCGCACCATGACCACGGCATGGTCGAATTCTGTGCGGCCGACGGAATGCAGCATCATGGCTCCTGGATCAGACGAGCTTGCCGTGGCACTGCTTGTACTTCTTGCCGCTGCCGCAAGGGCACGGGTCGTTGCGGCCGACCTTGGGCAAGGCATTGCGCACGGGCTGCGCACCGCTTTCCGGTTCAGACTGGGTCAGCGCTTCGTCGTAGTCGGAATGGTGGTATTGCACGTTCTGCACGTGCGGCTGCGCCGCTTCGGCTTCGGCCTGTTCGACCTGCTCCTGCGACTGCACGCGCACCGTCATCAGCACCCGGACCACGTCGTCGCGGATGCGATCCAGCATGCCCGAGAACAGCTCGAAGGCTTCGCGCTTGTATTCCTGCTTGGGGTTCTTCTGCGCATAACCGCGCAGATGGATGCCCTGGCGCAGGTAGTCCAGCGCCGACAGGTGTTCGCGCCAGTGCGTGTCGATCGCCTGCAGCATGATCGAACGCTCGAACTGCGACCACGATTCCGTGCCCACCTGGTCGACCTTGGCCTGATAGGCCTCGCGCGCGGCGCTCACCACGCGTTCGCGCAGGTCGTCGTCGGTCAGGTTGGTTTCCTTTTCCAGCATTTCCGTCAGCGGCAGCTGCACATGCCAGTCAGCCTCCAGCGCCTTCTGCAGCGCCGGCACATCCCACTGTTCTTCCACCGATTCCGGCGGCACGTAGGTGTTGAACATCTCGGTCACGGCGGCGTCGCGCAGGTTCTGCACGGTGGCGCCCACGCTGGCGGCTTCCAGCACGTCATTGCGCTGCGAATACAGCACCTTGCGCTGGTCGTTGGCGACGTCGTCGTATTCCAGCAATTGCTTGCGGATGTCGAAGTTGCGGCCTTCCACCTTGCGTTGCGCGGTCTCGATCGAACGCGTCACCATGCCGGCCTCGATGGGTTCGCCCTCGGGCAGCTTCAGGCGTTCCATGATGGCGCGCACGCGGTCGCCCGCGAAGATGCGCATCAGCGAGTCTTCCAGCGACAGGTAGAAGCGCGACGAGCCCGGATCGCCCTGACGGCCCGCGCGTCCGCGCAACTGGTTGTCGATACGGCGCGATTCGTGGCGTTCGGTGCCGATGATGCGCAGGCCGCCAGCGGCCTTGACCTGCTCGTTCAGCGGCTTCCATTCGGCGCGCACCTTTTCGATGCGGGCGCTCTTCTCGGCATCGGACAGCGATTCGTCGGCGCGGATCAGATCGACCTGCTTGTCGACGCTGCCGCCCAGCACGATGTCGGTGCCGCGGCCCGCCATGTTGGTGGCGATGGTGATGTGGCCAGGCTTGCCGGCCTCGGCGACGATCTCGGCTTCACGGGCGTGCTGCTTGGCGTTCAGCACTTCGTGCGGCAGCTTGGCTTTCTTCAGCAGGCCCGACAGCAGCTCGGAGTTCTCGATGCTGGTGGTACCCACCAGCACCGGCTGGCCGCGTTCGTGGCAGTCGCGGATGTCTTCGAGGATGGCGTTGTACTTTTCGCCGTCGGTCTTGAAGACCTGGTCGTTCTGGTCCTTGCGGACCATGGGCTTGTTGGTCGGGATGATGACCGTTTCGAGCCCGTAGATTTCCTGGAATTCGTAGGCTTCCGTGTCGGCCGTGCCGGTCATGCCGGACAGCTTTTCGTACATGCGGAAGTAATTCTGGAACGTGATCGACGCCAGCGTCTGGTTCTCGTGCTGGATCTTCACGCCTTCCTTGGCCTCGACCGCCTGGTGCAGGCCGTCGGACCAGCGGCGGCCCACCATCAGGCGGCCGGTGAATTCGTCGACGATGACCACTTCGCCGTCCTGCACCACGTACTGCTGGTCGCGGAAGAACAGCGTGTTGGCGCGCAGCGCCACCATCAGGTGGTGCATCAGCGCGATATGGCGCGGGTCGTACAGCGATTCGCCTTCCGGCAGGATGCCCAGGCGCGACAGGATGCCTTCGGCGTTTTCGTGCCCGGCTTCGGACAGGTAGACCTGCTGGCTCTTTTCGTCGACCCAGTAGTCGCCTTCGGGTTCCGGCTCCTGCGGCTTCGGCTCATGCGCCATGCGCTTGAGCAGCGGCGGCACCGCGTTCATGCGGACGTAGAGTTCGGTATGGTCTTCGGCCTGGCCGGAGATGATCAGCGGGGTACGGGCTTCGTCGATCAGGATCGAGTCCACTTCGTCGACGATGGCGTAGAACAGGCCGCGCTGGCGACGGTCTTCAACACGGTATTCCATGTTGTCGCGCAGGTAGTCGAAGCCGAATTCGTTATTGGTGCCGTAGGTGATGTCGGCCTGGTAGGCCGCCTTCTTTTCCTCGTTGGGCTGCTGCGGCACCACCACGCCCGTGCTCAGGCCCAGGAAGTGGTACAGGCGCCCCATCCATTCGGCGTCGCGGCGCGCCAGGTAGTCGTTCACCGTGACCACGTGCACGCCCTTGCCGGCGATCGCGTTCAGGTAGACCGGCAGCGTTGCCATCAGGGTCTTGCCTTCGCCCGTGCGCATTTCGGCGATCTTGCCGCTGTGCAGGGCGATGCCGCCCAGCATCTGCACGTCGAAGTGGCGCATGCCGAACACCCGCTTGCCGGCTTCGCGAACAACCGCGAAGGCTTCGGGCAGCAGATCGTCCAGGGACGTACCCTGGGCGTGACGGGACCGGAATTCCTCGGTTTTGGCCGCCAGCTCCGCGTCGGAAAGCGCGGAGATCTTGGGTTCGAGCCCATTGATCTGGGTTACCAGCTTGCGATACTGCTTAAGCAGCCGGTCGTTGCGGCTGCCTATGAGTTTTTTGAGCAGAGAAACCATGCGTATGTCGGCCGCACGAGCCACGCCGCGCCCACGAAAGGCCGGAGCAGCGTCACCCGTGACTTGATGTTATTGGTTGAGCGGGGGTCCGCTGGAAAACGAACCAGTTTAACGCACATGGAGCGCAATAGCCTGAACCTATGGCCAGGGTAGCGCTGCCGGCCGGTTTGACCGGCGCGGGCCGCCCAGGTTCACTGGGCGGCGTGGGCCACCGTGGAAGGCGGTGCGGTCTGGTGCGGCCCCAGGAACAGGCGCGGGTCCAGCGGCTGTCCCGCCAGACGGACTTCGAAGTGCAAATGCGGCCCCGTGGAACGGCCGGAGCTGCCCACGCGGGCCACTTGCTGGCCGCGTTCGACGAGCTGCCCCTGCTTCACCATCAGGGAGGAAGCGTGGGCGTAGCGGGTGATCAGGCCGTCGCCATGATCGATCTCGACCATGTTGCCGTAGCCCGGCTGGAACTTGGACTCCAGCACCACGCCACCCGAGGCCGCCAGGATGGGCGTACCCGGAGGCGCGGCGAAATCCAGGCCTTCGTGCATGGCGCTGCGGCCGGTCACGGGGTTGCGGCGCCAGCCATACGACGAACTGAGGTAGGGATAATCGGTGATCGGCATCGCGGTCGGCATGCGCGCCTGGTCCGCCGACCGCTTGGTCAGCGCCGCGTCCAGCAGTTTCAGATTGTCGGACTGCTGGGCCAGCCTGGCCTGGATCTCGTCGAGCTGGCGGCCCAGCGCCTCGGCCGAGGCCGCGCTGGGCGGCGGGTGGTCGGTGAACAGATCGTCCATGACCTGGGTGGCTTCGGGCTGGGTCAGCGCCTCGGGTTGCGCCACGGCCAGCTGCTTGGCCAATTCGGGGTCGGTATAGGCCACGCCGGCCACCTTGGCCACGCGCTGGCCCAAGCCGTCGATGCTCACCAGCTTGGCCTGCAACGCACCGACCTTGGCGGCCAGCAGATTCATGTTGCCGCGCAGGAAATCGGCATCGCGCCCGGGTTGGCCCGCCAGGGGCCAGCCCACGGCATGTACGGCCGGCAGGATCGGAGTAAGGTATCGTTGTAATGCGGCGCCAAAGATGGCGGCCGTGATCAAGGCGCCCCCCAGAAACAGCGCGAGGCGCGCGCCGCCCAGGGTGAAATGCCCGTCCTGCCCGTCGCGGGCGTGCATAATCACGATTTTCAAGGTTTGCTTCCTAATTCTTAGAGCCGGGATGAATAGACCCACTTCATACCGTCAACGTTCCAGTTCCAGCCGGCGGAAAGAAGATACCGCCCTGGGATGGCTGGGTCATGACATGCGGGGCGCCGGAGTTCTGGCGACCGCCCGCAAGCACCTGCAAATTCAGTACGCGGTGGCGGCGGTTCTGCCCGCCCCGCTGGGCGCCGTATGCCAGGTGGGCAAGCTGGAAAACCAGTGCCTCCACCTGGTGGTGCCGAGTGCCGCGCATGCGGCCAAGATGCGTCAATTGGCACCGCGCATCGCGCGGTCCCTGGCAGACCAAGGCTGGAACCTTAACGAAATCGCCGTCAAGGTACAAGCGGGTTTGCCCAAGCCCGGCGCCCGTCAGCCGCGCCCTCCCAAAGAGGCGCAACCGCTGGGCAATACCGCCCTGGGCGCGTTCGAGACACTGCACGGCAACCTGCGGCCCGGTCCTCTGGCCGACGCGGTCGCCAAGCTCTTGAAGCATCACAAGAGTAGCTGAAGCCGGCAGGGTTGTCCTTGATCCGGCCCACCCGGAAACGAAGCGAAACCAAGTTCTCGGACGGATCGATACTATGGTTTGCCGCCGGTTTGCGCCTTAAGCGCTAGGGGATGACGACCGCAGCCATCCGTCGGGAACCGCACCGGGGAATTACCGCGAACGATCAGGAATCAAGCAAGAACCCCGTCGCGCAAGATGATAGCGCGGGCGCCGCGGAGCCGGCTTTGCCGGTCCGCCAGCGCCGCCCCCTCAGGGGGCCCGCGTCAGGGGGTTGGGGATGGGCCTGGCCTTGCCGCTCAGGCCAGCTTCCACTCGTGGCGGAACGCCTGCGGCGCCTCCGCCTGCGATTCGTAGGTGATCAGTTCCCAGGCATCGCGCTGCTCCAGCAGCGCGCGGGCCAGCTGGTTGTTCAGGCCGTGGCCCGACTTGCACGCGACATAGCGCGCCACCAGGGGCTTGCCCAGCAGATACAGGTCGCCGATGGCGTCCAGGATCTTGTGTTTTACAAATTCGTCGTCGTAGCGCAGACCGTCGCTGTTGAGCACGCGGTACTCGTCCATGACGATGGCGTTGTCCAGGCTGCCGCCGCGGGCCAGGCCCATGGAGCGCAAGGCCTCGACTTCGTTGACGAAACCGAAGGTGCGCGCGCGGGCGATTTCACGCACGTACGAATGCGTGGCGAAATCGATCTCGGCGAAATTGGCCGTGGAGTCGATGGCGGGGTGGCGGAAATCAATCGAAAACGCCAGCGCATAGCCTTCGTGCGGTTCCAGCCGGGCCCACTTCTCGTTGCGGCCTTCGCCTTCGCGCACTTCCACCGGCTTCAGGACGCGGATGAATTGCTTGGGCGCGTTCTGTTCGACGATGCCTGCCGAGCGCAGCAGGTAGACAAACGTGGCCGCACTGCCGTCCATGATGGGGACTTCTTCGGCAGTGAGGTCGATATGCAGGTTGTCGATGCCCAAGCCGGCCAGCGCCGACATCAGGTGTTCCACCGTCGACACGCGGACATTGCCTTGCTGCAGCACCGATGCCATGCGCGTGTCGCCCACGCCCGTGGCCTGCGCGGGCAGGTCCACGACCTGCGGCAGGTCGACGCGGTGGAAAACGATGCCCGTATTCGGTTGTGCCGGGCGCAAGGTGAGCTCGACCCGCCGTCCGGAGTGGACGCCGACGCCTGTCGTGCGGACGAGATTTTGAATGCTGCGCTGTCGGAACATGAGACTTGGGTGTTTTGAGCCAGGAAGCCGGCAAGAAGACGAGCAGATTGCCGGCGTAACTGACGTATTGTAACTCTGTCCGATCCCTGGCGCCATTTGGCGTCCGGACCGACCGATACCTCCGTCCCTTATTGAAACCGTGCAAGGGAAACACGGACCGCTCCGCCTCCGGCCTGCCTGTGGGGACAGGCAAGCCGGAGATGAGGGAGTGCGTTTAGAGCCCGAAACGGGCTCTCAGGTTCAATCCGCCTGCTTGCGCAGGAATGCCGGGATGTCGAAATGATCCATGCCCGAGCTTTCCAGAGCACGCACCTGGGCCGACGCCTGGCTGCGCGGATTGCGCATGACAGACGGCATGTCCAGGTTGCGGTAATCGCCTTGACCGCCAGCCGGCATCGCGCCCATGGGCATGTTGTCGGTGCCGGTACGCAGCACTTCAGCGGTGTTCTGCACCAGCTGCGGACGCGCTTGCGCACGGCCCAGGCCGGTCGCAACCACGGTCACGCGCAGGTTTTCGCCCATGGACTCGTCATAGGCGGTGCCGAAGATCACGGTCGCGTCGTCCGAAGCGTAGCTGCGGATCGTTTCCATGATTTCGCGCGTTTCGCGCATCTTCAGCGAGCGGCTGGCGGTGATGTTGACCAGCACGCCGCGAGCGCCGTTCAGGTCCACGCCTTCCAGCAGCGGGCAAGCAATCGCGTGCTCGGCAGCCACGCGGGCGCGGTCTGCGCCCGAAGCCGACGCCGTGCCCATCATGGCCTGGCCCTGCTCGCCCATGATCGTCTTGACGTCTTCGAAGTCGACGTTGACGTTGCCTTCGACGTTGATGATTTCGGCGATGCCCGCGCAAGCGTTGTGCAGGATGTCGTCGGCCGAACGGAAGCAGTCTTCCTGCGTCGCGTCCTCGTCCATCAGTTCATAGAGGTTCTCGTTGAGCACCACGATGAGCGAATGCACGTGCTTGGCCAGTTCCGAGATACCGTCCTCGGCCATCTTCAGGCGCTTGTTGCCTTCGAAGGTGAAAGGCTTGGTGACCACGCCCACGGTCAGGATGCCCAGTTCCTTGGCGACTTCGGCCACGACCGGACCTGCGCCGGTGCCGGTGCCACCGCCCATGCCGGCGGTGATGAAGACCATGTGCGCGCCGTTCAGCGCGGCACGGATCTCCTCGCGCGCGGTCTCAGCCGACGCGCGTCCCTGCTCGGGCTTGGCGCCCGCGCCCAGGCCGGTGCGGCCCAGACGGATCTGCACCGGGGCGTTGGTCGCCGCCAGTGCCTGCGCATCGGTGTTGGCGCAGATGAAATCCACGCCGTGCACACCGCTGCGAATCATGTGCGCCACGGCATTGCCGCCCGCACCGCCCACACCAACGACCTTGATAACGGTCCCTTTGGTGTTGTTCTCAAGCATCTCAAAGTTCATCATGATGACTCCCTCACAAGTCCGATTTCGCAAATCACAAAAATTCCCCAACCAACCTATGTTTTGTGAATCGCCTCAAACTCGTCGCCGGACGGGCCCGCAACGGGTTTGAAGCGCCTCCCCTCTTCTGGCCCGGTCCGCAATACCGCTGCGAACCGCACCAAGGACAGGCCCCAACCTGCCCTTTACAACTCAGTTCATGAACCATTCCTTCATGCGCGCCAGCAGGCTCTTGAAGTTGCCTGTCTGGGCGGCGACCTTGCGGCCGCGCACGCGCTGCATTCTTGCTTCCTGCAACAAGCCCATCACCGTCGAGAAGCGCGGATTGCGCATCACGTCGGCCAGGCTGCCTTCGTATTCGGGCACAGCCACGCGCACCGGCTTGAGGAACACGTCCTCCGCCAGTTCGATCATGCCGGGCAACTGCGCCGAACCGCCGGTCAGGACCACGCCGGAAGCCAGCAGGTCCTCGTAGCCGGAGTCGCGCACGACCTGCTGCACCAGCGTGAACAGTTCTTCGACGCGCGGCTCGATCACGGCGCCCAGCGCCTGGCGCTTGACCTGGCGCGGGCCGCGGTCGCCCAGGCCGGGCACTTCCACGGATTCGTCTGGGCTGGCCAGCACCTGCTTGGCCACGCCGTAGCGCAGCTTGATTTCCTCGGCATCGGGCGTCGGCGTGCGCAGCATCGCGGCGATGTCGTTGGTGATCTGGTCGCCGGCGATGGGCAACACGGCGGTATGGCGGATCGCGCCGCCGGTGAAGATGGCCACGTCGGTGGTGCCGCCGCCGATGTCGACCAGCACGACGCCGAGTTCCTTTTCATCGGCGGTCAGCACGGCCAGGCTCGAGGCCAGGGGCTGCAGGATCAGGTCCTGCACTTCCAGGCCGCAGCGGCGCACGCACTTCACGATGTTCTGGGCGGCGCTGACCGCGCCGGTCACGATGTGCACGCGCACTTCCAGGCGCAGGCCGCTCATGCCGATGGGCTCGCGGATGTCTTCCTGGCCGTCGACGATGAACTCCTGCGTCAGCACGTGCAGCACCTGCTGGTCGGTCGGGATGTTCACCGCCTTGGCGGTCTCGATGACGCGGGCAACGTCGGTGGCGGTGACTTCCTTGTCCTTCACGGCGACCATGCCGCTGGAATTGAAGCTGCGGATATGGCTGCCGGCAATGCCGGTGTAGACGTCGCGAATCTTGCAATCTGCCATCAGCTCGGCTTCTTCAAGCGCGCGCTGAATGGAATTCACAGTGGTCTCGATATTGACGACCACGCCCTTGCGCATGCCGCGCGATTCGTGCTGGCCGAGGCCCAGCACTTCGAATCGCCCTTCAGGCAAAATTTCAGCCACCACAGCCACCACCTTGCTGGTGCCGATATCGAGGGCGACGATAAGGTCCTTGATGTCACGGGTCATGGCGTTAGCGTTTCTTGGGAGGTTTCGGTATGGATTTGGATTTGGTTTCCGACGGCGGCAACGGGGCCAGCGCCAGGGCGAAACCATTGGGATAGCGCAAATCGGCCTGCGTCACGGTGCGCCCTTCCAGGCGCCCCGCCACGGCGGGCCACGCCTGCACAAAACGTTGAATGCGGGCCGCGAACGGCAGAGCGCCGGGCAGGCCATGCGGATCCGGCGCATCGGCGCCCGGATCGCGGCCCAGGTCCAGCGACATGCCGTTGGACAACACCACGCGCCAGGCGTAGCGCGGACTCAGGTCCAGCTGCGTGACGTGCATGTCCAGCGGGGCGAACCAGCGCGCCAATTCGGCGTAGCGCTGCACGACCAGCGACTCGGTGCCTTCCGGACCGGAGAACTGCGGCAGAACGGTCTCGTCGTCCACCTCGCCCGTGTTGGCCGTGAACGCCTCGCCCCAGGTGTTGATCATCTGGTTCTCGTTCCACAACGCCAGGGGCTGCTGTTCCTCGATCCGCACGCGCAACACATTGGGCCAGATCCGCCGCACGGTGGCGTGCCGGACCCACGGCACCGATTCGAAGATCTCGCGCGCTTCGTCCAGGTCCACCGTGAAGAAATTGCCCTTGAAGCGGCCCGCGATCGCCGATCGCACCGCCCCCGTGGACACGTAGTGCAGCTCGGTGTCCGGCATCGATTCCAGCTCGATGGCCTGCAGCGTGAAGAACGGGCGTTGCGCCACCCACACCACACCCGCGACGAGCATGGCGCAAACCGCCAGCACGGCCAGCGTGTTGGCGATCAGGTTGGTGGTGCGAGCGTCGTTCCACACAGAGTATCCGGGTCAAGCGTTGCGGGCCGGACTGCGCACTTTGCACGCAGCCTCGGACAAGATCGCCACGCACAGATCGGCGTAGCTGATTCCCACCGCCTTGGCGGCCATGGGAACGAGTGAATGGCTGGTCATGCCAGGCGAGGTATTCATTTCAAGCAGCCACGGCCGGTTGTCGCGGTCGAGGATGAAATCGGCGCGGCCCCAGCCTTCGCAGCCCAGCGCCTGATAAGCCTTGACCGCGATCTCGGCGACTTCCGCGGCCACTTCGGGCGGCAGCGTGGCCGGGCAGAAATACTGCGTGTCGTCGGAGAAGTACTTGTGCTCGTAGTCGTAGTTGCCGCCGGGCGCGGCGATCTCGATGACGGGCAGCGCGCGCGCGGTCTTGCCGCCGCCCAGCACCGCCACGGTCAGCTCGCGACCGGTGATGAACTGCTCGGCCAGCACTTCGGCGTCGAAACGCGCGGCCGCGGCATAGGCTTCCTTCATGTCGGAATAGCCCACCACCTTGGTAATGCCGACCGTCGAGCCTTCATGCGGCGGTTTGATGATCAGCGGCAGGCTCAGGCGGTCCGGTACCAAGCGCAGCTCGGTGTCGGCGTCCAGCAATTCGAAGTCGGGTGTGGGCAGGCCGTGCTGCAGCCACACGCGCTTGGTCATGGTCTTGTCCATGGCAAGCGCGGAGGCCAGCGGACCGCTGCCGGTATAGGGGATGCCCAGCAGTTCCAGGGCGCCCTGGATGGTGCCGTCTTCGCCGTAGCGGCCATGCAAGGCAATGAACACGCGGTCAAAACCCTGGGCGGCCAGCTCGGAGAGGCTGCGCTCGCCCGTGTCGAACAGGTGCGCGTCGACGCCGGCGCTGAGCAGCGCCTGGTGCACGCCCGTGCCCGACATCAAGGACACTTCGCGCTCGGCGGATCGTCCGCCGTACAACACACCGACCTTGCCGAATTGCGTGTTCATGCCAGTTCTCCAACTTGAGCGGGGACCTTGCTGATCGAACCCGCTCCCATCACTATCACCACGTCGCCATCGCGCACGAAATCCACGATGGCCTGCGGCAGTTCCGTCACGTCCTCGACGAACACCGGCTCGACCTTGCCGGCCACACGCAGGGCGCGCGACAAGGCTCGGCCGTCCGCCGCCACCAGTGGCGGTTCGCCCGCGGCGTAGACCTCGGTCAGCAACACCGCGTCGGCCGTGCCCAGCACGCGCACGAAATCCTCGAAGCAGTCGCGGGTACGCGTGTAGCGGTGCGGCTGGAAGGCCAGCACGATGCGGCGGTCGGGCCAGGCGCCGCGCGCGGCGGCCAGCGTCGCGGCCATTTCCACCGGGTGATGGCCGTAATCGTCGATCACCGTGAAAGTGCCGCCGCCATGACTGGCCGGCACAGGGAATTCGCCCGTCTGCGTGAAGCGGCGGCCCACGCCATGGAAGGACGACAGCGCCTCGCAGATGGCTGCATCGGCCACGCCCAGCTCGGTCGCCACGGCGATCGCGGCCAGCGCGTTGCGCACGTTGTGCAGGCCCGGCAGATTCAGTTCGACCTGCAGCGGCGGCAGCAGGGTGTCGCGATGCGTGCGCTGCACGTTGAAGCGCATGCGCGTGCCTTCCGGCTGCACTTCATAGGCGCGCACCTGCGCCTCTTCGTTCAGGCCGTAGGTCGTGATGGGCCGCGAGACAAAAGGCATGATCTCGCGCACATTGGCGTCGTCCGAGCACAGCACCGCGCTGCCGTAGAACGGCAGGCGCTGCGTGAACTCGATGAAGGCGCTCTTCAGGCGCGCCACGTCGTGCCCGTAGGTGTCCATGTGATCGGCATCGATGTTGGTCACGATGGCCATCACCGGCAGCAGGTTCAGGAACGAAGCATCCGATTCGTCGGCTTCGACCACGATGTAGTCGCCCTGCCCCAGCCGCGCATTGGCGCCGGCCGAATTCAGGCGGCCGCCGATCACGAAGGTCGGATCCAGGTCGCCAGCGGCGAGCACGCTGGCCACCAGGCTGGTCGTGGTCGTCTTGCCGTGCGTGCCGGCGACGGCAATGCCGCGCTTCAGGCGCATCAGCTCGGCCAGCATGATGGCGCGCGGCACCACCGGGATGCGGGCGGCGCGGGCGGCGATCACCTCGGGATTGTCGCCTGCCACCGCGGTGGACGTGACGATGGCGGCGGCGCCCGTGACGTTGCTGGCCACGTGGCCGATTGCGATCTTCATGCCCAGGCCGGCCAGGCGGCGCGTCACCGCCGACTCGTTCAGGTCGGAACCGCTGATGGTGTAGCCCAGGTTGAGCAGCACCTCGGCAATGCCGCTCATGCCCGAGCCGCCGATGCCTACGAAATGGATGTGTTGAATTCTGTGTTTCATGATGCGCGCCCCGCTGCTTGTTCACAGACGTCGGCGATATGGGCCGCGGCTTCGGGGCGCGCATGCGCGCGGGCCCGTTCGGCCACGGCTTGGAGTTCTTGTCGAGAGCGTTGGCCCAGCCACTGCGCCAGCCATTCGGGCGTCAGGCCGGTCTGCGGCTGCAGCCAGGCAGCCTGCGCGTCGCTCAGAAAGCGCGCGTTGGCGGTCTGGTGGTCGTCGATGGCATGCGGGAACGGCACGAACAGGGCTGCGACGCCCGCCGCGGCCACTTCGGACACCGTCATGGCGCCCGCGCGGCAGATCAGCAGATCGGCTTCGCCCATGGCGCCCGCCATGTCATCGATAAATGCGCGGCAGTCGGCTTCCACGCCCGCCTGGGCGTAGGCCTGCTGCAGCGCGGGCAAATGTTGCTCGCCGGCCTGGTGCACCACCACCGGCCGGTTTTCCTGCGGCAGGCGCGCCAGCGCCTGCGGCAAAGTCGTGTTCAGCGCCTGGGCGCCCAGGCTGCCGCCCACGACCAGCACGCGCAGCGGGCCGCTGCGGCCGGCGTAGCGCGCGGCCGGGTCCGGCAACGCGCACAGGTCCGCGCGCACCGGATTGCCCATGGCCTCGCCCTTGGGCAGCACGCCGGGAAAGCCGCTCAGCACGCGGCGGGCCATCCTGGCCAGCCACTTGTTGGCGGTGCCGGCCACGGCATTCTGTTCATGCACCACCAGCGGCGTGCCGCGCAGCGCCGCAATGACGCCGCCCGGGAAAGCGACGTAGCCGCCCATGCCCAGCACCACGTCGGGCCGCACGTCGGACAGGCGCGACCACGCTTGCCCGAATGCGCGCAGCAACAGAAACGGCAGCTTCAGCAGCGCCGAAGCACCCTTGCCGCGCACGCCCTGGAAACGCAGCGGAACCAGCTCGATGCCGCGCGGCGGCACCAGCCGGCCTTCCATCTTTTCAGGATTGCCCAGCCACAGCACGCGCCAGCCGCGCTCGCGCAGCACATCAGCCACGGCCAGGCCCGGCATGATGTGTCCGCCGGTACCGCCAGCCATGATCAGAATGGTGCGAGAGGCCGTCATACCCGCCCTCCACGCATCATGACGCGGTTTTCCACGTCGACCCGGATCAGCATGGCCAGCGCGCACAGGTTCATCACGATGCCCGAACCGCCATAGCTCATCAGGGGCAGGGTCAGGCCCTTGGTGGGCAGCAGGCCCAGGCAGACGCCCATGTTGATGAAGGCCTGCACGCCAAACCACATCGCCACGCCATGCGCAACCAGGCCCGCGAAGGTGCGTTCCATGGCGATGGCCTGGCGGCCTATGTCGAAACCGCGATAGACGATGATGGCGAACAGGGTGATGACCAGCATCACGCCGGCAAAGCCCAATTCCTCGCCCACCACCGCCATCAGGAAGTCTGTATGCGCTTCCGGCAGGTAATGGAGCTTCTCGACGCTGGCGCCCAGGCCCACGCCCAGCCATTCGCCACGCCCCAGAGCGATCAGCGAATGCGACAACTGGTAGGCGCTACCGTAGGCATTGTCTTCGTTCCAGGGATCCAGATACGCGAACAGGCGCGCCCGACGCCACGGCGACAGCCAGATCAACATCAGGAAAGTGCCGACCAGCACGGCCAGCAGGCTGCTGAAGTACTTGCCGTTGATGCCGCCCAGGAACAGGATGCCGATCGCGATCGCCACGATCACCATGAAGGCGCCCAGGTCAGGCTCCAGCAGCAGCAGCATGCCTACGCCGGCCAGCGCGAACGCCATCGGCAGGAAGCCGCGGGCAAAGGCCTGCATGTGCTCTTGCTTGCGCACGGTGTAATCGGCAGCGTAGAGCAGCGCAGCCAGCTTCATCAGTTCGGAGGGCTGGAAATTCAGCGGACCCAGCGGGATCCAGCGGTGCGCGCCGTTGACCTCGCGGCCGATGCCAGGGATCAGCACCGCCACCAGCAGCACCATCGCCACCACGAACAGCGGCACCGCCAGGCGTTGCCACACGCGGATCGGCACCGCCAGCACCACCGCCGCGCCCACCAGGCCGGCGCTGATGAACAGGCCGTGGCGGATCACGAAGTAGTAGCGGCCATATGAGGCATAGCGCGGGCCGTCGGCCAGCGCGATCGACGCCGAATACACCATCAGCAGGCCGAGCAGCAGCAAGGTCGACGCCGCGATGACCAGCGGCAGATCGAAATTGCGCATGCGGGTACGGCCGGGCCGTACGGCGTTGACGCTGGCAGTGAGATCGGCGATCAGGCTCATGCGATCTCTCCACGGTCGCGGGCCAGGTCTTCGACCTCTTCCACGAACACCTGTCCGCGGTGCGGATAGTTGCGGAACATGTCCAGGCTGGCGCAAGCGGGCGACAGCAGCACGGCATCGCCCGGCTGGGCCAATTCAGCGGCGCCGCGCACGGCGTCGCGCAGGGTTTCAACCGTCACGCACTGCACGCCGGTCGACGCCAGCACGCGGCCGATCTCGGGGCCGTCCTGGCCGATCAGCATCACGGCACGCGCATGCTGCGCCACCACGGGAATCAGCGGCGAGAAATCCTGGCCCTTGCCCTGGCCGCCGGCGATCAGCACGACTTGCTGGCCCAGGCCTTCCAACGCGGCCACAGTGGCGCCCACGTTGGTGCCCTTGCTGTCATTGATGTAGTCGACGCCGCCGATCGTGCGCACGAAGGCCGCGCGATGCGGTTCGCCCGTGTACTCGCGCAAGGCGCGCAGCATCGGCCCCCAGCCCAGGTCCAGGCAGCGCGCCAACTGCAACGCGGCCAGCGCGTTCAAGGCATTGTGGATGCCGCGGATACGCAAGGCGTCCACCGGCATCAGGCGGCTCATGCGGCCCTTGGCGCGCGTCGGTTCGGGCGCGTCCTTCTTGCGGCGCACCGGCGGCGCGGGTTCATCGAAATCGTTGGGTTCGCAGGCCACCAGCCAGGCCACGCCCTGGCCCAGCTCCAGGCCCATGTCGCCGACCAGCTCCGGCACGTCACGGCCGAAGCTGCGCACGTTCAGCGCGTTCAGCGTGGCGACCATGTCCACGGTGTACGGATCGTCGCGGTTGACGATGGCCACGCGGGCCATCTTCAGCAGGCGGGCCTTGGCCTGCGCGTAGGCTTCCATGCCGCCGTGCCAGTCCAGGTGATCCTGGGTGACGTTCAGCACCACGGCCGCGTCGGCCATCAGCGAGCGCGTGGTTTCCAGCTGGAAGCTGGACAGCTCCAGCACCCAGACCTGCGGCAGCGATTCGGCGTCCAGCGCTTCCATCAGCGCGGCCAGCGCTGCGGGGCTGATATTGCCCGCCGCCACGGCCGACAGGCCGCTGGCCTCGACCAGCTGGCGCGTCAGCGCGGTGACTGTGGTCTTGCCGTTGGTGCCGGTCACGGTCAACAGGCGCGGCCGGTACTCGCGCGTCTCGGCCAGATCGGCCAAAGCGCGCGCAAACAATTCGATCTCGCCGACGACCTCGATGCCGCGGGCCTCGGCCTCGCGCAGCAGCTCGGCCGCGGGTGCCTGGGAGGGCGCCAAGCCGGGGCTCAGCACGACCTGATTCACGCCGTCCAGCAGCGCCGTGTCGAAGGACTCGTCGCAGCCCAGGCGGTACTCCACTTCGCTTTGCGCCAGTGATTCGCGCAGCGCGGCCAGCCCGCCCGGTTCGGCGCGCGTGTCGGCCACGCGCAGGCGGGCACCCAGGCGGGCGCACCAGCGAGCGGCGGCGACACCCGTCTCGCCCAATCCGAGGATCAGGACGAGCGGCGCGTCTGCGCGGGAGGTTTCCATCGTATTCATCGCAACTTCAGGGTAGAGAGGCCAATCAGCACCAGCATCATGCTGATGATCCAGAAACGCACGACCACCTGGGTTTCTTTCCAGCCGCCCACTTCAAAGTGATGATGCAACGGGGCCATGCGGAAAATGCGTCTACCTGTTCCATAACGTCGCTTCGTGTACTTGAACCAAGTCACTTGCATCATCACGGAAAGGGTCTCGACCACGAACACGCCGCCCATGATGAAGAGCACGATTTCCTGGCGCACGATGACCGCGATGGTGCCCAGCGCGCCTCCCAAGGCAAGCGCGCCGACGTCGCCCATGAAGACCTGGGCCGGATACGCGTTGAACCATAAAAATGCCAGCCCGGCGCCGCCAATCGCGGCGCACAGCACCATCAATTCCGCCGCTCCCGGGATGTAGGGGAACAGCAGGTACTTGGAATAGTCCACGCGGCCGACCACGTAGGCGAAGATACCCAGCGCGCTGCCCACCATGACGGTAGGCATGATGGCCAGGCCGTCCAGGCCGTCGGTCAGGTTCACGGCATTGCTGGTGCCGACGATGACCGCCCAGGTCAGCGCCACGAAACCGAGCACGCCCAGCGGATAGCTCACGCTCTTGAAGAAAGGCACGATCAAGTCGGCGCGCGTCGGCAAGGACATCGTGAAACCGCTGCCCACCCAGGCCTTGAACAAGGGCCACAGTTCAGTATTGGCCGGCGCCGACACGGCAAACGCCAGATACACCGCGGCCACCATGCCGATGGTGGCCTGCCAGAAGAACTTCTGCCGCGCGGGCATGCCTTCCGGATCGCGATAGACCACCTTGCGGTAGTCGTCCATCCAGCCGATCCAGCCGAAGCCGAAGGTCACCAGCAACACCACCCACACGAAGCGGTTTGTCCAGTCCGCCCACAGCAGCGTGCTGATGGCGATGGAAATGAGGATGAGCACACCGCCCATGGTGGGGGTGCCGGTCTTGACCAGATGGGTTTCCGGACCGTAGGAGCGCACGGCCTGGCCGATCTTCATCTCGGTCAGTTTGCGAATCACGCGCGGACCCGCCACCAGGCCAATCAACAGCGCGGTCGCGCATGCCAGAACAGCGCGCAGGGTGATGTATTCGAACACCCCCAGTGCGCGCACATCGTCAGACAGCATGCGGGCGATTTCAAGCAGCATTCTGCTCTCCCTGCCCCTTGGCCGTCACACCTTCATTCGTAGAAAAAGCCGTCACTACCCGCTCCATGCGCATAAAGCGCGATCCCTTTACCAATACGCAGGACGCGCGCAAGCCGCGCATTGCGGCAACCACTTCGTCTACCGATGCGCAGGCGTGTGCGCCCACTCCGAATGCGGCCGCGGCCGCCCGGCTGGCTTCGCCTAGCGTGATGAGCGCGTCGAGCCCTTGCTCACGCGCGTAATTGCCCACCTCGACATGCATGGCGGGGCCGTTGTCCCCGACCTCGCCCATGTCGCCCAGCACCAGGACGCGCTTGCCGGCCATGCGGGCCAGCACGTCCACGGCTACGCGAACCGAGTCGGGGTTGGCATTGTAAGTGTCATCAATGAGCAACGTTCCGTCACTCATACTCTTGTGCTGCATGCGACCCGCGACCGGGCTGAAACCTGCCAGGGCGCGCACCGCGCCGTCCAGCGGCGCCCCCGCCGCGATCGCGCTGGCAATGGCGGCCAGCGCATTGCGCAGGTTGTGCAGGCCCGGCACCGGCAGCGCCAGGTCGGCGACGCCCACCGGCGTCACCACACGGCAGCGGGTGGCGTTCACGTCAGCCAGGATCTGCTCGGCGTACACGTCCAGGCCGGGCTGCAGGCCGAAACGCAACACGCGGCGCGGCTCGGCCAGGGCATCCCAGATCGCCGAATACGGTTCGTCGCCGGGATATACGGCAACGCCATCCTCGGGCAGCGCCGCGATGGCGGAGCCGTTCTCGTGCGCCACCGCTTCCACGCTATGCATGAATTCCTGGTGTTCGCGCTGAGCGTTGGTGACCAGCGCCACCGAGGGCGCCGCGATCGCGGCCAGTTGCGCGATCTCGCCGGGGTGGTTCATGCCCAGTTCGAATACGGCCGCGCGGTGCTCCGGCCGCAGGCGCAGCAGAGTCAGCGGCACGCCGATGTCGTTGTTCAGGTTGCCCGCGGTCGCCAGGCGGCCCGCTTCACCCTGCCACTCGGCCAGCATCGCCGAGATCATTTCCTTGGTCGTGGTCTTGCCGTTGCTGCCGGTCACCGCCACCACGGGCAGCGTGAACCGCGCGCGCCACGCGGCGCCGATGCGCATCAACGCGACGCGGGTGTCGCCCAGCACCAGTTGCGGCAGCTTGGCGTCGGGCACGGCGTGCGCCACCACGGCCGCGCACGCACCGCGCGCTTCGGCTTGATCCAGATAGTTATGGGCGTCGAAGTTCTCGCCCACCAGCGCCACGAACAATTCGCCTTCGCCGATACGGCGGGTGTCGGTCGACACACCCTTGACCTGCGGCAGCAGCAGCGCCAGCCGCGCCCATTCCCGGTCATCGAAAGGCAGCTTCTCGCCCCCGATGTCCTGGTAGGTTTCATGGCCCTTGCCGGCCAGCAGCACTACATCGTCGGGCGTCGCGGCCCAGATGGTCTGCATGATGGCGCGCGCGCGGTCCACTTGCACGTCGGGCTTCACGCTGTCCGGGATGCCCGTCAGGATCTGTTCGACGATGGCTTCAGGCGACTCGGTGCGCGGGTTGTCGCTGGAGACGACCACATGGTCGGCCAGGTCCGCCGCAATGCGGCCCATCACGGGACGCTTGCCCGGATCCCGCTCGCCGCCGCAGCCGAACACGCAGATCAAGCGGCCCGATCGCGCGGTCGCAACGGCGCGCAAGGCGGTCAGCGCCCGCGACAGCGCATCCGGGGTATGGGCATAGTCCACCACCACCAGCGGGCCGCGGCCCGTGCTGGCCTGGGTGCTGTGCGCCACCGGCTCGACGGTTTGCAGACGGCCGTCGACGGGGTCCGTCGCGGCCAGTTCGCGCGCGATCTGCGCAAACGGCAGGCCCAACTGATACAGCACGCCCGCTACCAGCAGCAGGTTCGATACATTGTGCGCGCCCAGCAGGCGCGTCACGATCTGGGCTTCGCCATGCGGCGACACCAGCGTGAAGATCTGACCCTGCGCGGTGGCCTGGAGATCGCGCGCGCGCATGGCGGCGGGAATGTCCTGCGCTTCGCTCAGGCTGTAGCCCATTGCCATGCCAGCCGGCAGATCGGCAATCAGGCGGCGGCCGGCTTCGTCGTCGGCATTGATCACGGCGGCGGTCAGGCCCGGCCAGCGGAACAGGCGCGCCTTGGCGGCTTCGTACCGTTCCATCGTGCCGTGGTAATCGAGGTGATCGCGCGTCAGGTTGGTGAAGGCGGCCAGCGCAACGCGCACGCCATCCATCCGGCCCTGCTCGATGCCGATGGAAGACGCTTCCATGGCCACGGCCTTGGCGCCGGCGTCGCGCATGGCGGCCAGCGTACGGTGCACGGTCAAGACGTCCGGCGTCGTCAGGTCGCCGCCCAGCGTCTGGCCGTCGGGCAGCACGGCGCCCAGGGTGCCGATGGTGCCGCAGGGCTTGTCATTGCGGCTCAGCGCGTGCGCAATCCATTGCACCGACGACGTCTTGCCGTTGGTGCCAGTCACCGCGACCACCGCCAGCTCGGCCGAGGGCCGGCCGTACCAGGTGTCGGCCAACTCGCCCAGCAGGGCGCGCAGGCCAGTCACCGGCAGCATCGCGGCCTGGTCCGCCACGGCCGCGACGGCATCGTTGGCGGGGGCTTCGAACAACACCGCGCTGGCGCCCAGCGCCAACGCCTTCTCTATATAGAGACGTCCGTCGCTGGACAGGCCCGGGCAGGCGACGAACACATCGCCCGGCTCGATATCGCGGGAGTCCAGTTTGAGGTGCGCGGTCAACGACACGCGCGAATGCAACCACGCCACGGTTTCGGCAACCGTGGCGACAGGGTTGGAGAGGAAGCCTTTGGCGCTCATCTGCCTGGCTCCTTGAGACCAGCAACAATTGTGGATTCGAAGGGCGCGTCCGGGCGCACCCCCATCAGCCGCAAGCTCCCCCCCACGATCTGGGAGAACACGGGCGCGGCGATGGCGCCGCCGTAATAGCCGCCGATCGTCGGCTCGTCGATGGACACGGCCACGACGATCTTCGGATCGGACACCGGAGCGAAGCCCACGTAGGAGCTCCGATAGCGCTGCATGCTGTATTTGCCGTCGACGATCTTGCGCGCCGTGCCGCTCTTGCCGGCGACGCGGTAGCCCTGCACCTGGGCAGCCTTGGTGCCTTCGGGGCCGGCAGCCGCTTCCAGCATGCCGCGCACCATTTCAGTCGTCTTGGGCGTGTAGATCTTGACGCTGGTGGGATCGCTGTCGCGCTTGACCAGGGTCAGCGACACCATGTCGCCGTTGCGGGCGAAAACGGTATAGGCGCGCGCCACCTGCAGCAGCGACACCGACAGGCCGTAGCCGTAGGCCATGGTGGCCTTTTCGATCAGGCGCCAACGATCCCAGGGACGCAGGCGTCCGGGCGCCGCGCCGGGAAATCCCACCTGGGGCGCCTGGCCCAGGCCAAGTTCGGTAAAGCGGTCCCACATTTCGCGGGATTCCAGCTTCTCGGAGATCATCGTCATACCGATGTTGCTGGACTTGCGCAGCACGCCGGCCACGTCCAGCGTGCCGTTGCGGCTCACGTCGCTGATCGTGCTGCCCTGATACTGGAATCGGCCGTTGCCGGTTTCGAACAGGGTCTTGGTGCTGATGCGACCCAGGTCCAGCGCCAACGCGGCGGTGAACGGCTTCATGATCGAGCCCGGCTCGAAGGTGTCGGTGATGGCCTGGTTGCGCAGCTTGGAACCGTGGAAGGTCTCGCGCTTGTTCGGATCGAAGGTCGGCACGTTGGCCAGGGCCAGGATCTCGCCCGTATGCACGTCCACGACCACGGCGGTCGCGCCCTTGGCCTGGTGCTTGTCCATGGCGTCCTTCAACGCCTTGAACACCAGATACTGCAGACGCGTGTCGATCGACAGGCGCAGGTCGCGGCCATCCACCGGCAGGGTCACGGCCTGCACATCTTCAATCACGCGGCCGAGCCGGTCCTTGATGACGCGGCGGCTGCCGGGACGGCCGGACAACTGCTGGTTGAACGTCAGCTCGACGCCCTCCTGCCCCTGATCCTCGACGCTATTGAAACCCACCACGTGAGCCATCACGTCGCCGTCCGGGTAGTAGCGGCGGGTCTCGGGCTGCTGGTGCACGCCGGGCATGCCCAATTGTTTGATCTTGTCGGCCACGTCCATGGAGACCTGGCGCTTCAGGTAGACGAAGTTCTTGTCTTCGTCGACCAGGCGGTGACGCAGGTCGGCCGGCGGCGTTTCCAGCAGCTTCGCCAGCGTGTCCATCTGCGCCGGG
The DNA here is from genome assembly GCF_003576205.1 of Achromobacter sp. K91. Taxonomy (NCBI): domain Bacteria; kingdom Pseudomonadati; phylum Pseudomonadota; class Betaproteobacteria; order Burkholderiales; family Alcaligenaceae; genus Achromobacter; species Achromobacter sp. K91. Next base: position 31,879 of record NZ_QWFB01000013.1, read on the forward strand.
GTAGCCTGCTTGGCGTCTTCCGGAATCGCCCAGATGGCGCGCGCCGGCACGCTGGAGGCCAGCACCGCGCCGTTGCGATCCATGATCTTGCCGCGCGTCGCGGCCAGGGTCAGCGTGCGCTCATAGCGCCGCTCGCCCTGCTGCTGCAGGAATTCGGTGGACAGCCCCTGCAGGAACAGAGCGCGGCCGGCCAGCACGGTGAACCCGCCGAACAGCAGGATCAGCACCAGGCGCGCGCGCCAGGTGGGCAATTGCCCGCGCAGCACGGGGTTATCGAAGAAAGGGACGCGTTTCATTGCGCGCCTCCGGTGGCGGAAGCGGGCGGCTGGTTCAAGTACAGCGTGCGATCCGGAACGATGGAGATCATCTTCAGGCCATCGCGCGCGATGGCGTCGACCCGCGCGTTGCGGGCCAGTTCGGCGCGGTCCAGCTGCAGGCGCCGCCAGTTGGTTTCGAGGTCGCGAGCCTGCGCCTGATCACGTCCCAGCTCGATGAAGAGCTGGCGCGACTGATACCGGCTGGTGACCAGGGAAATGGCCGACAGCATCAGCAAAGCCGCAACGATCAGGTTGACGCGACCCATTAGCGGCGCCCTCCCTTGCCGCGACGCGGCGGGGGTGCCAGGTCGCTGCCCGGCAGCGAACCGATCTTCACGAACGCGAAGCCGCCCTCGGCGGGCAGCGGCGTCTCGGTACGTTCGGCTACGCGCAAGACGGCGGAACGGGCGCGGGCGTTGGCCGAGACTTCGTCGTCTTCGGCCAGCACGCGGCCCAGGGAGCGCAGGACCGGCTGGGGCATTTCGCTTTCGCGCAGGGGCAGGCGCGCATGCGCGGCGGCCGGACGAGCCGCCGCCGCGATGCACTGCTTGACCATGCGGTCTTCAAGCGAATGAAAGCTGATCACCGCCAACCTCCCTCCCGGGGCGAGCAGGTCTAGAGCTGCCGCGAGGGTGCGCGCGAGCTCTTCGAGTTCCCGATTGATGTAAATCCGTAGAGCTTGAAAGGTGCGTGTGGCCGGATGTTGCCCCTTTTCGCGCGTGCGGACGGCGCTGGCGACGCACTCGGCAAGCTCGAGCGTGGTGCGCAGCGGCCTTGTTGCGCGGCGAGCAGCAATCGCCTTTGCAACCTGAAAAGCAAACCGTTCTTCGCCATAATCCGCTATGACCTCCCGCATCTCATCCACACTGGCTTGCGCCAGCCAATCCGCCACCGTGGGACCACGAGTGGTGTCCATCCGCATATCGAGCGGGCCGTCTCGCATGAACGAGAAACCACGCTCAGCGTCATCGATCTGAGGCGAGGAAACGCCCAGATCCAGCATCACGCCATCGACCTTGCCGATGCCGAGCTGCTCCAATTCTTCGGCCATGGTGGCAAAGCCGCCATGCACCACGGTGACCCTCGGGTCCGCTGCCGCCAGTTGCCTGGCTACGACGATCGCCTCCGGATCCTTGTCGAACACCACCAGCCTGGCGCTCGGGCCCAGGCGGCCAAGCAGTTCGCGGCTGTGCCCGCCACGCCCGAAGGTGCCGTCGACGAAAACGCCGCCTTCCGCCCGCGTAGCCGCAGCCGGCCCGGCCTGCTGATGCGACCGTGCCGCACCCTTGCCGCCGAAGTCAGGCAGCAATAGCGCGTCCACCGTCGGCTCCAGCAGAACGGGCCGATGTTCGAATTCCATAACTTTTTCAGAACGAAAACTGATTCAACACATCCGGCATACCCTTGGCCAGGTCCTCAGCCTCGCGGCTGGCCAGAGTAGCGGCGTCCCACAGCTCGAAGTGCGCGCCCAGACCGAGCAGCATCACATCGCGCGTCATACCGGAAGCGTTGCGCAGTTCAGGAGCGATCAGGACCCGGCCGGAGCCATCCAGTTCCACGTCCTGAGCGTTGCCCAGCAACAGCCGCTGCAACGCGCGCGCCGTCATGGGAAAGGCGGCAATCTGCTCGCGCTTCTTTTCCCACTCGGGCCGCGGGTAGACCAGCAAGCAGCCGTCAGGGTGGCGTGTCAGGGTCAGCCGGCCATCGGCCTGCGACATGAGCGCGTCACGGTGCCGGGTCGGAATCGAGATCCGTCCCTTGGCATCCAGCGTGAGCGCGCTGCTTCCCTGAAACACCACTTTTACCCCACTTAATTGCACAATTTCCTACTATTTCCCACTCTACGGTATGGGATCGGGGCGGTCAAGCGCGTGGTTGCAATTTTTTCAATCACAACAAGGACTTAGATCAATATGTAAATCCGCAAAAAGAAAAACCTCCCAATAAATCAGGAGGTTGCGGCACTATCTAAAAGTCCTTCTTCAGAAGTGGCGGCTAACAATGCCTTTGCATTGTTTTACGGTCGGTCGTTTGCTCCGGTTGGCAAGGCTTCCAGCCGGGCCCGCCGATTTGAGCGGCCCCAAAAATGGTCCGGCCCGGCCAGCGCGACGCCAGGTTCCAGCCAGGACCAGGCTCGCGTTGCGAATGAGTTGCAAGACGGGTCTATAGGCCGGATTCTGTACACCAGGTTTCCCTGGCGGACGATCATTCCTCTGGACGGATCATTGCTGAGCCGCTCTAGCCATCTACCCGCATGCTTGGACGGGCCGCCCTACGCGGTCCGAAGACCGCACGCATGCCTATTTGATGTTGCTCCGGATAGAGGTTGCCGCGTTTCACCCTGCGATGCCGCCGCCCGTTGCCGGACGGCGCGATACGGAGATGGCCGTATCTGTGCGCGCGATGCACGCCCGCCCCGCAGACTCGTCTCTGTGGCCCTATTCCTCAACCGCGCCCGAAGACGCGGCCGGACGGCCGTTAGCCGTTACCCTGCCCTGTGGAGTCCGGACCTTCCTCGATGGATTCGCATCCACCGCGATCGTCCGACCCGCCTTGCGGTGCGTATTCTATTACACCCGCCAGCTCCGTCCCCGAAGAAGCCGCGACACTAGCCGTGCAAACGGCGTTACGGGGTTCCTGCGACAATACGCCTTGATTCGCTCAGACGCCGCAGACAATACCCATCACATGGCCCTTGCTACTCTCATCACCCTTACCGACATCCAGCTGGCCTATGGCCACCACCCGCTGCTGGACCACGCCGATTTCGCCATCCAGGCCGGCGAGCGCATCGGCCTCATCGGCCGCAATGGCGCCGGCAAGTCCTCGCTGCTGAGACTGCTGGACGGCAGGACCCAGCCCGACGACGGCGACATCGCCCGCAGTTCGGGTCTGCGCGTGGCCACGGTCGAACAGGAACCCGAACTGGACGAAAACGCCACCGTCTTCGATGTGGTCTGCAATGTCGAGGGCGATCATGAAGACTGGCAGCGCCCCTCGCGCGTGCGCTCGGTGCTCGAAAAACTCGGCCTGCCCGCGGACGTACAGATCGCCGGCCTGTCCGGCGGCACGCGCAAGCGCGTCGCGCTGGCGCGCGCCCTGGTCGATGAGCCGGACCTGCTGCTGCTGGACGAACCCACCAACCACCTGGACTTCGAAGGCATCGCCTGGCTGGAAGACATGCTGCGCACCTGGAAAGGCGCCGCCGTCATCATCACCCACGACCGCCGCTTCCTGGACGCAGTGGCTACCCGCATCGTCGAACTCGACCGCGGGCGCCTGCTGAGTTTTCCCGGCAACTTTTCGCAGTGGCAGGAGCGCAAGGCCCAGTGGCTCGAATCCGAGCGCCTGGAACAAGCGCGCTTCGACAAGCTGCTGGCGCAGGAAGAAGTCTGGATCCGCAAGGGCGTCGAGGCCCGCCGCACCCGCAACGAAGGCCGTGTGCGCCGCCTGGAACGGCTGCGGGTCGAACGCGCCGAACGCCGCGAACGCGTCGGCGACGTCTCGCTCGCGCTGGCCGAGGGCCAGCGCTCCGGCAAGCTGGTCGCCGAACTCGACCACGTGAACAAGGCCTTCGGCGACAAGATCGTGGTGGACGACTATTCCACCACCATCCTGCGCGGCGACCGCATCGGCATCATCGGCCCCAACGGCGCCGGCAAGACCACCCTGCTCAAGCTGATCCTGGGCGAGATGCAACCCGACAGCGGCACGACGCGGCTGGGTACCAACGTCGCGGTCGCGTACTTCGACCAGATGCGCGCGCAGTTGGACGAAAACGCCACGCTCGTCGACATCATCAGCCCGGGCAGCGAATGGGTGGAAATCGGCGGCGCCCGCAAGCACGTCATGAGCTACCTCGGGGACTTCCTGTTCTCGCCCGCCCGCGCCGGCTCGCCCGTGCGCAGCCTGTCCGGCGGCGAACGCGCCCGCCTGCTGCTGGCGCGCCTGTTCGCCCGCCCTGCCAACGTGCTGGTGCTGGACGAACCCACCAACGACCTCGACATCGAAACGCTGGAACTGCTGGAAGAATTGCTGCAGGAGTACCAGGGCACGGTGCTGCTGGTCAGCCATGACCGCGCCTTCCTGAACAACGTCGTTACGCAGACCATCGCCTACGAAGGCAATGGCCGCTGGCGCGATTACGTGGGCGGCTACGATGAATGGGTCGCGCAGCGGCCCGCGCCCGCGGCCCCGGCCGAAGACGCAACCCCTGCCGCCCGGCCTGTCGACGATGCCGCCGCGCGCGCCAAGGCCGCCAAGCCCAAGCCGGCCAAGTCGGCCAAGATGAACTCCTGGGAACTGCGCGAACTGGAAGGCCTGCCGGACGCCATCGCCGCCCTGGAGGCGCAACAAGCGGAACTTGCCGGCAAGCTCGCCGATGGCAGCCTCTACCGCGACGCGCCCGCCGAAGTCGAACGCATCAACGGCGAACTGGCCAAGCTGGAAAGCGAACTCGAAGAGCGCTTCGCCCGCTGGGAACTGCTGGAAGCGCGCCGCGAAGGCACGCTGTAATCAGCTTGTCTCTATATACATATAGAGGCGCATGAAAAATGCCCCCGAAATCCGGGGGCATTTCTTTTGTTCCGGACTTGCCGGACGGCGCAATTGCCTAGCCCCGCGCGCGCCAGGTCAGCGCTTCACCCGCAGCCAGCGGAACCAGCGTCGTGTTGCCGAACGCGACTTCCTCGGGCACCTGGTAGGCCTCGCGCACCAGCGTCAGCGTGCCGGTGTTGCGCGGCAGGCCGTAGAAGTCCGGGCCATGGAAACTGGCGAAGCCTTCCAGCTTGTCCAGCTTGCCGACCGCGTCGAAGGCGGTGGCGTACAGCTCCATCGCGTGCAATGCCGTGTAGCAGCCGGCGCAACCGCAAGCATGCTCCTTCAACCCGCGCGCGTGCGGCGCGCTGTCGGTGCCCAGGAAAAAGCGCGGGCTGCCACTGGTCGCCGCCTCGACCAGCGCAAGGCGGTGCGTTTCGCGCTTAAGCACCGGCAGACAGTAGAAGTGCGGCCGCACGCCACCTTGGAAAATCGCATTGCGGTTGTACAGCAGGTGCTGCGGTGTGATCGTGGCTGCGATGGGACCGTCCGCGTCGCGCACGTATTCCGCGCCCTCTTTCGTCGTGATGTGTTCGAACACCACCTTCAAGGCGGGGAAGGCGCGGCGCAGCGGCTTCATCACGCGCTCGACAAAGATTGCTTCGCGGTCGAACAGGTCGATCGACGGATCCGTCACTTCGCCGTGCACCAACAACGGCATGCCGCATTTTTCCAGCGCTTCCAGCGCCTTCGTGCATTTGCCCAGCAGATCGGTCACGCCGGCATCGGAGTTGGTTGTCGCACCTGCCGGATAAAGCTTCACGGCATAGACCTGGCCCGACTCGTAGGCGCGGAAAATCTCTTCCGACGTGGTGTTGTCGGTCAGATACAGCGTCATCAACGGCGTGAAGGCATCGGGATTGCCGCCCGCCTTCTTCAAGGCCTCCAGAATGCGGCCGCGATAGGCCAACGCCTGTTCGGTGGTCGTGACCGGCGGCTTCAGGTTGGGCATGATGATTGCGCGCGCGAACTGGCGCGCGGTATCCGCCACCACCGCCTCGAGGGCTGCGCCGTCGCGCAGATGCAAGTGCCAGTCGTCCGGCCGGGTGATGGTGAGCTGAGTCGTGTTTTGAGTAGACATGGAAAGGCTTCTTAATCTGCCAGCGGCATGCCCCGTTCGGCCAGCGCGCTGAACATCGCGCTGCCCAAGGGGATGACGGCATCGTTGAAATCAAAATGCGAGTTGTGCAGCACGCAGCCGGAATCGGCTCCGCCCTGGCCCAGGCGGAAGTATGCGCCAGGCTTGCTCTGCAACATGAAAGAGAAATCCTCGGAGCCCATCGACGGCGTCAGATCGCGCACGACGTTCTCCTTGCCTATCATCTCGGTGGCGATGTCGGCCACCAGATTGGCGTGCTGCGGCGTGTTCAAGGTCGCAGGGTAGATCCGTTCGTAAGTGACCTCGGCAGTGCCGCCGAAAGCGCCCGCAATCGCGGACACCAACTCGCGCATGCGGGTCTCCACCATTTCCTGGACGGACTTGCGGAACGTGCGCACCGTGCCGACCATTCTCGCTTCGCGCGGAATCACGCTCATGGCGCCGGGATGCCCGGCTTGCAGCGATCCGATGGACACCACCGCCGAATCCAGCGGATTGACGTTGCGCGACACGATGGTCTGCAACGCCGTAATGATCTGCCCTGCGATGGTGACCGGATCGATGGTCTGGTAAGGATGCGCGCCGTGGCCGCCGCGCCCTGTGATCAGGATCTCGAAGCGATCGGCCGCGGCCATCATCGGCCCGGGGTTGATGCCTATCGTGCCCGGCTTCAGGCCCGGCCAGTTGTGCAGCGCGTAGATCGCGTCGCACGGAAAGGTGTCGAACAGGCCATCTTCCAGCATGGCGCGCGCGCCGCCGCGCCCCTCTTCCGCGGGCTGGAAGATCAGAACCGCGGTGCCATCGAAATTGCGCGTCTGCGACAGGTACTTGGCCGCGCCGATCAGTACCGCGGTGTGACCGTCGTGGCCGCAACCGTGCATCAGGCCAGGCTTGGTCGACTTGTGCCCGAAGTCGTTGTCTTCGGTCATGGGCAAGGCGTCCATGTCGGCACGCAGGCCTATCATGCGCCCGCTATCGCAGCGTTTGCCGCGGATGACGCCCACCACGCCAGTCTTGCCGATGCCGCGGTGCACCTCGATCCCCAGCGCCTCCAGCGCGCCCGCCACGATTCCGGAGGTCCGGACTTCCTCGAAGCCCAACTCGGGGTGCGCGTGCAAATCGCGCCGCAGCGCCGTCAATTCGTCATGAAAGAGGCGAATTGATTCCAAAGGAGATCGTGCGTACATAGGAGGTTACAGAATGACGATATAGAGGGGACAGTCTGTGCATTTTAGTTGCTACAGAGGATAAATGCCTTTGTCTTTACGAGAGAGACACGTTATGCTCCGGCCGCAGGACAATTTTTCCAACAGCCAGAGAAGGAGCGCCGCATTATGGCCACAACCTCCAAACCCGCGACCGCGCGCAAGCCGAACGCTGCATTCATGAAGCCCCTGACCCCCAGCGCCGAACTGGCCGCCGTCATCGGCTCGGAAGCCGTGCCGCGTACCGAGGTCACCAAAAAGATCTGGGAATACATCAAGAAGCACAACCTGCAAGATGCCAGCAACAAGCGCAACATCAACGCCGATGCCAAGCTGCGCCCGATCTTCGGCAAAGATCAGGTCACGATGTTCGAACTGACCAAGCTGGTCAACGCACATCTGAAGTAAGCAGGCAAAGGGCGTACCCCGTACGTCCCTGCCTTCATATCGTCGCGACGCCCCGGTTCATTCCTGGGCGAGCTCGCCTCCCCAGCGCAGCTTTCTCTCACCGCGACAGCCACGCCGCAACCTCGCCGGCACGGCCCGATTCCCCACACCAGCATTCCCCGAAAGCCAAGCCTGGCGCGCCTCTTCAGGCAGTTGGCATGGCTTCCTCACGGTCCCACGGCCAGCATTCGGAAGCAACATGGATTGGCCCATGCGCGATGGCTGCACATGCTGCGGGCCCACGTGTCGAGCGTGAATAATCCTGCACCAGCAGAGGCCTTCGAAACGCTGAATTGCACTCAGCGCTTGTTCGCTGATGCCCGCGCCCGCTGTCCAAGTACGGCGCCAAGATCAAACTCAACAAAGCAAAAGGCCGGCATATGCCGGCCTTCTGTTTGAACGCGAGCCTTCAGGCGTAGGTAGTCGGCGCGGACCCTTCCAGCAACGACAGCCAGCCCTTGATCAGGCGATACAGCACCCAGATCACGGTCGCGGCCAGGCCGATCCAGCCGATGAAGATGAGCGTCGCGATGCCGCTGATGGCCAGCCACAGCAGGGCCCACCAGAAGGTACGCAGCAGCCAGTCGAAATGAGCGGCATAGACGGTACCTGCGGCGTCCGAGCGCTTCAGGTACATCAGCACTACGGCCGCCAGCGTGGCGATGCCCAGGAAACCGCTCGTCAGGAAGCCCAGGGCGTACAAGCCATAGGCAACGTGGGTCAGCGTGCGCAGGTCTAACGTCGTTCCGGGCACGGGGGTCTGGGGATCACTCACGATAACGCTCCAACGAATTGACTCGGTCAATCTTACCGCACAAAGCTACCCCGCCCACGGCCGTTGTTATTTGTGCACATTCAATGCTGGCGCGGCTTGCAGCCTGATTGACGGTCCGCAACCACTCGCCCAAAAGCCCCAGCCGCCCGCAGCCGCGCCGACCGCTTGCTAGCTCATCGCAACAACACCGCAAAAGAAAAAACCCCGCAGCGCGAGCTGCGGGGTTCCTGGAATCAAAGCCTGACAATGACCTACTTTCACGGACGTCCGTCCACTATCATCGGCGCAAAGGCATTTCACTGTCCTGTTCGGGATGGGAAGGAGTGGGACCACCTTGCTATGGTTGTCAGGCGTAACTGCTTGAGTGCCTGCCCTATCGTGGGCAAACGCTCCAATCCTGTAGCGAGACCGATGCGCGTGCCTGGAGCAGATCTCGACAGGCGCCCGCAAGGGGCTCTCACAAAGACAAAACCCCACAGGGGTTACCTGTGGGGTTCTGCGGAATAAAAGCTTGACGATGACCTACTTTCACAGACGTCCGTCCACTATCATCGGCG
>NZ_QWFB01000063.1:0-39289 GCF_003576205.1 Achromobacter sp. K91
AGATGTGTATAAGAGACAGGACCTGGGGCCGGCTTGTCCTGGCGCAAGCCGCGGGGCCGGGACCGGCCGTCGGACTTGTAAAGCTTTGTCTGGTTATTGTTTGGAAGTGGCGAATTCGCCAGACCGGATGCCATGGCTGCCGCTACATTCAGGACCGTGTCAGATTTCAGAATCCAGAGGCGCCACATATGGACATGCCGGTCAGGAATTCCCTGGGCTACCCCTACTATCCCTACTATCCCGTCGTGCTCGACATCCTGCGCAGCCGCCTGGCGGATTCGGTGCTGGACGCGCCCTGCGGCACGGGCTGGCTGGGCGACATGCTGCCCGCCGCCAGCGGCCGGCAGGTCGATATCGACGGCGTGGGCCTGTGGGAGTTTCCGCAGGCCGGCGGCTACCGCCGCGTGACGGAGCACGACCTGGAAACGCCGTTGACGGTTGCCGAACCCTATGACGCCGTGGTCTGCTGCGAGGCGATCCATCTGCTGACCAACCCCGGCGTGCTGATGCAGAGCCTTTACCGCGCGCTGCGCCCGGGCGGCACCCTGATCGTCACCACGCCCAACACCTGGTATTTCCGTTCGCGCCTGCAGTTCCTGCTGCGCGGCTTCCATTCGGGGTTCCGGCCCATGGTGGGACGGCAGCGCGGCGAGGATTACGTCACGTACTTCCCCTGGAGCTTTCCGCAGCTGCACCTGCTGTTCCAGCACTACGGTTTCAGGGACATCAGCTTGCACGATGTGGACGAGATCAAGCCCAAGCGCATGGTGGAGCATGTACTGGCCGTGCCGTCGCGCCTGTATTACGGCCGCCGGCTCAAACAGGCGCAGGACGAGGAAAGCCGCCGCTATTGGAAGCAGGCCGGCTCCGACCAGTCCGTGCATGGACGCTGGCTGGTGATGTCGGCGCGCCGGCCAGTCGACGACGCCGCCGCAACATAGCAAACGGCCCGCCAGGGCGGGCCGTCGGGTAGCGACCGGGAAGCGGACGCTCAGGCAGGCGTCATGCCGCTATGGCGCAGCAGGGCGTCGATGCGAGGCGCACGTCCGCGGAAGGCGGCGAAGGACTCGGCCGCCGGGCGCGAACCGCCTACTGCCAGCACTTCGCGCCGGAAGCGTGCGCCCGTTTCGGGATCCAGCGTGCCCAGCGCGTTGCCGGCCTGGCGGGCCGCCGCCTCTTCGAAGGCCTCATAGGCGTCGGCCGACAGCACCTCTGCCCACTTGTAGCTGTAATAGCCCGCGCCGTAGCCGCCCGCGAACAGGTGCGAGAAGGCATGCGGCAGACGGTGCCAGGCGGGCGGGAACAGCACGGCCACTTCCTGGCGCACTTCCTGCAGCAGTGCCAGCACTTCGGCAATCGACGCGCCCTGGGCGCGGTCATGCATCAGCATGTCGAACAGCGCGAACTCGATCTGGCGCACGGTCTGCATGCCGCTCTGGTAGTTGCGGGCGGCGACCAGGCGGTCGTAGAGCGCGCGCGGCAGGGGCTCGCCCGTGTCCACATGGGCGGACAGCTTCTGCACCACCGCCCATTCCCAGCAGAAGTTCTCCATGAACTGCGAGGGCAGCTCGATGGCGTCCCATTCCACGCTGGCGAAGGCCGCCGCGCCGGGCTCGTCCACTTCGGACAGCAGGGCATGCAGCGCATGGCCGGTTTCATGGAACAGCGTGATGACGTCGTCGTGCGTCAGGACGGCGGGCTTGTCGCCGTTGGGGCGCGAGAAATTGCAGGTCAGGTAGGCGATGGGCGTCTGCACCTTGCCAGCCACGACGCGGCGCGTGCGTTCGCTGTCGACCCAGGCGCCGCTTTGCTTGCCGGCGCGGGCGTACAGGTCCAGATACAGATAACCGATGAGTTCGCCCTTGGGGCTTTCCACGCGCACGCCGCGCACGTCGCCATGCCAGGACGAGACGGGCGTTTCAGCCAGGCGCACATCGAACAGGGTCTCGATGACCTCGAACAGGCCCGACAGCACGCGCGGCTCGGTGAAATACTGCTTCACCTCGTCTTCGGAGTAGGCGTAGCGCGATTCGCGCAGGCGCTCGGAAGCGTAGGCCACGTCCCAGGGCTGCAGGTCGTCCAGGCCCAGTTCGCCGGTGGCGTAGGCTTTCAGTTCAGCCAGGTCGCGCTGGGCGTAGGGCTTGGCGCGCGCGGCCAGGTCGCGCAGGAACACGGTGACTTCCTGTGCGTCGCGGGCCATGCGGGTCTGCAGGCGCAGCGCGGCGAAGGTGCCCAGGCCGAGCAGGCCGGCTTCCTCGGCGCGCAGGGCCAGCAGCTCTTCGATGAGCGGGGAGTTGTCGAACTTGCCTTCGCCGTGTTCCGACGCCACGGTGCCGTAGCCGCGGTACAGCGCCTCGCGCAGCGTACGGTCCTGGGCGTACTGCATCACCGGCAGGTAGCACGGCATCTTCAGCGTGAGCTTCCAGCCCGGCTTGCCGTCTTCCTCGGCCGCGGCGCGGGCCGCGGCCTGTACGTCGGCCGGAATGCCGGCCAGGCGGGCTTCGTCCTCGACCAGCAGCGCCCAGGCGTCGATCGAGTCCAGCACGTTTTCAGAGAATTTCTGCGAGGCCTGGGCCTCGCGGTCGGAAATGGCGGCGTAGCGTTCGCGGTCTGCGCCTTGCAGCTCCACGCCGCTCAGGCGGAAGTCGCGCAGGGCCATTTCCACGATGCGGCGGCGCACTGGCGTCCAGGACGCGAAATCGGGGGCGGCGGCCAGGCGCTGGTACTGCTTGTACAGGCCTTCGTGCAGGCCGACCCAGGTGGAGAATTCGGTCACCAGGGGCAGGGCGGCGTTGTAGGCTTCGCGCAGTTCCGGGGTGTTGACCACGGCGTTCAGGTGGCCGGCGACCGACCAGGCGCGCCACAGGCGCTCCGAGGCCGTGTCCAGCGGTTCAACCACGGCTTCCCAGGTGGGCGCCAGCGCGGGATCGGCGGCGCGGTCCACGGCCTGGCGGGCGATGCCCAGCAGTTCCTCGACCGCCGGCATGATGTGTCCGGGCTTGACGGCCGCGTAGTCGACGAGGTCGGAGACAGGGGCGAGCAGGGGGTTCTGGGTCATGGTGTTACAGGCTGGGAAGAGGTGAGCAGCGCCACGAGGCGCCGGCAAGGGCATGAGAATCAGGTGAGGGCGATCTGCCCGAACGCAAGGGCAGATCGCAATCCCCGTCCCGCGGCCTGGCCGGCCGCGGGTACGCCGGCCGTCAGGCTGCGGCGCGTTCGGCCGCTTCGATGGTGTTGACCAGCAGCATGGCGATGGTCATGGGGCCCACGCCGCCCGGAACGGGCGTGATGGCGCCGGCCACTTCCTTGGCCGAGGCGAAGTCCACGTCGCCGCACAGCTTGCCGTCGGCGCCGCGGTTGATGCCCACGTCGATGACGACCGCGCCGGGCTTGATCATCGAACCGTCGATCATGCCGGGCTTGCCGGTGGCGACCACCAGCACGTCGGCGCGGCGGGTCTGGGCCGCCAGGGCGCGCGTCTTGGAATTGCAGATGGTGATGGTGGCGCCGGCCTGCAGCAGCAGCATCGCCATGGGCTTGCCGACGATGTTGCTGGCGCCCACGATCACGGCCTCGGCGCCGCGCAGCGTCACGCCTTCCGATTCCAGCATCTTCATCACGCCATAGGGCGTGCAGGGGCGGAACAGCGGCTGGCCGGTCATGAGCAGGCCGGCGTTGCTGATATGGAAGCCGTCCACGTCCTTCTCGGCCGCGATGGCCTCGATGACCTTGTGCGAGTCCATGTGCTTGGGCAGCGGCAACTGCACCAGGATGCCGTGGATGGTCGGGTCCTGGTTCAGGATGGCGATGCGGGCCAGCAATTCGGCCTCGGTCATGTCCGCGGGGTACTGCTCCTTGACGGAATGCAGGCCGGCCTTTTCGCAGGCGGCTACCTTGTTGCGGACGTACACCTGGGAAGCGGGGTCTTCACCCACCAGCACCACGGCCAGGCCGGGGCGCGTGCCCTTGGCGGCCAGGGCCGCAACGCGTTGGGCAGCTTCTTCGCGAATGCGCGCCGACAGGGCCGCGCCGTCGATAATCCTTGCCGTCATGCCGTCGCCTCGGGTTTGGCCAAGGCCACTTTCATCAAATCAGCTACGGTGGTCACTTCAAGTTTTTCCATGATGTTGGCGCGGTGCGCCTCTACGGTCTTGATGCTGATGCCCAGGTCGTCGGCGATCTGCTTGTTCAAGCGGCCGGCGACGATGCGCTCCAGCACCTGCTGCTCGCGCGCGGTCAGGCGCGCCAGCATGGCTTCGTGGTCTTTCTGGGCCTGGTGCTTGCTCACGCGCTGCGTGGCCTGCTCCAGCATGCGCGCCACGATCTCGCGCAAATCGGATTCATTGAACGGCTTTTCCAGGAAGTCGACCGCGCCTTTCTTCATGGTGGACACGGCCATCGGTACGTCGCCGTGGCCGGTGATGAACACGATGGGCAGCGGCGCATTGCGGGCGATCAGCTGCTCCTGCAGTTCCAGGCCGCTCATGCCGGGCATGCGCACGTCGGCGATCAGCACGCCGATCTGGCTGGCGTCGTAGTCTTCCAGGAAGGACTCGCCGCTGGCGTAGGCGCGAACGCGATAGCCATTGGCCTCCAATAGCCAGCGCAGCGAATCGCGGACCGCTTCGTCGTCGTCAACAATGAAAACCGTGCTCGACAGGTGGGGCGTGTTCATGCGTGCAACTCCTCGGACTGATCGTTCTGGGCCTGCGACTGGGGTGCAGCGCAGGGCAGGGTAAAGCGGAAAATGGTGCCACCGGCGGGATTGGGATCCGCCCACAAGCGGCCGTGGTGCGATTCAATAATGGTACGGCAGATGTTCAGCCCCATGCCCAGGCCCTGGGTCTTGGTGCTGAAGAAGGGTTCGAACAGGCGTTCGGGTTCGGCCAGGCCGTGGCCGCGATCGACCACCGCGACCTCGATGTGCTGTTCATGCAGGATCACGGCGACCTTGAGTTCGTCGGATTCGCTTTTTTCCATGGCCTCCAGCCCGTTCTTCAGCAGGTTCAACAGCACCTGCTCGATCAGGATGGGGTCGGCCAGCACGTCCGGCGCGTTGGACGGCACGAAGCGGTCGATGCGGATACGGCGCTTGCGGGCGTCGATCTCGGCGAAACCGATGGCATTGTCCACGATCCGGCTGATGGCCACGCGCTGGCGGCGGGGCTCGCTGCGCTTCACGAATTCGCGGATGCGGCTGATGATCTTGCCGGCGCGCTCGGCTTGCGAGGCGGCCTTTTCCAGGGCCGGCAGCAGCATGTTGGGGCTGGTGTGGCCGGCCTTGACCAGGGCGACGGCGCCCATGCTGTAGTTGGCGATGGCGGTCAGGGGCTGGTTCAGTTCATGCGCCAGCGAAGACGCCATTTCGCCCATGGTGGTCAGGCGGCTGGTGAGCTGGATCTTTTCCTGCTGCACACGCGAGGCTTCCTCGTGCACGCGGCGCTCGGTGATGTCGCGCGCCACCTGCATGCGCACGCGGCGGCCGTCGGTCCAGGCCAGCATGCGGTGGTGCACTTCGAACCAGCGCTGCACCGAGGGCGCGAAGACTTCCACGGATTCGTCGGTGAAGCGGCCGCGGCGGCCGGCCAGCAGCTCGTCGTGGCCGCCGGTCTGGGCGCCGAACACGCGGCGGTAGGTACGGTTGGCGAACAGCAGTTCCAGGCCGTCGTGGGTGTCGGCGGTGACCGAGATGGCGTCGTCCAGGCCTTCCAGCACCGTCATGAAGCGCTCGTGCGCCGCGGTCAGGGCCTCGCGGATGCGCTTGGGCTCGGTGATGTCGGTCATGGAGGTCATCCAGCCGATCTGGTTGCCGTTGGGGTCCAGTAGCGGGGACACATACATGCGCGCCGTGAATCGCGATCCGTCGCGGCGCTGCGCCTCGACCTCCAGCCCGCTGCTGGGCGTCTTGCCGGACATCAGCACGTCCAGGGTGTGCTGATGCTGTTCATGGCGGCCCGGCACCCAATAAGGGAAGGGCGGGCTGCGGCCGATCAGGTCAGCCTCGTTCCAGCCGATCATGCGGCAGAAGGCCGGGTTCACGTAGGCGATGCGGCCTTCCATGTCCAGCACGCGCATGCCGGTGGACATGGAGTTCTCCATGGCGCGGCGGAATCCGGTTTCGGCGATCAGGGCGGCTTCGGCCGCCGAACGGAAACGGGTATAGCGCCACAGCATCAGCAGGCTGATGACGATCACACAGGACAGGGCCAGCACTACCCAGATCAGGCGCTGCTGGCGCATTTCCTGGTCGATGGTGACAAACATGACACTGTCGTCATGGATGCGCTGCAGCCAGAAAAACACCGCCATCACACAGATATAGAGGATCAGCACCATTGCTGGCGTGACCCAGTACACCCCGCGTCGGCGAGTGCGGGCGTGATCGTGGAACGGCGTAGGAATATTGGACTTGGGCGCGCTGGACATGGAATTCGGGCCGGATAGACCGCGCATTTTAGTGCGTGTTGGCAGGGATTTGCCGGGAATCGACTCGTCCTTTTGGAGTACCTAAGTAAAAGTATGACGCCAAAGCGTTCAGCTGGCTTTAAATTTTCCGTATTATGAAATGCCGTACCGCAACATGAAATTTTTCTTGCGACCGGTTAATCTTCTTTCTTAGAATGCCGGCTGATAGGGAACCGACCCAGTAGCAGGTCTCTAGAACACCCCGACCCCATGCCTTGCATGGTAGCCCGGATGATCCCGGCTACCATGCAATGTCCGCGAGTAGATATAAGTAAGCGGGTGCGGTCACGAACAATCCAACAGGAGACACACGATGTCCTCTTACGCCCAGGCTGGCGCCGTACAGGCTGCCAACGACGAAGACACCCTTGAAACCCAGGAGTGGCTCGAAGCCCTGGCGGCTGTCCTTGATCGTGAAGGACCGCAGCGCGCCCACTATCTGCTCGAACGCCTGATCGACGAAGCCCGCCGTTCCGGCGCGCATATCCCGTTCTCGCCCAACACCGCCTACGTCAACACGATTCCCCCCGGCCTGGAGCCGGCGCACCCGGGCAACCTGGAGCTGGAATCGCGCATCCGTTCGTACGTGCGCTGGAACGCCATGGCCATGGTGGTCAAGGCCAACAAGCACAATCCGCCGGACGGCGGCGACCTGGGCGGCCACATCGCCTCCTTCGCCTCGCTGGCCACCATGATCGGCTGCGGCCAGAACCATTTCTGGCACGCCGAAGACGAAAACCACGGCGGCGACCTGGTCTACTTCCAGGGCCACACCTCCCCCGGCATGTACGGCCGCGCCTACCTCGAAGGCCGCCTGACCGAAGACCAGCTGAACCACTTCCGCCAGGAAGTGGACGGCAAGGGCCTGTCCTCGTACCCGCATCCCAAGCTGATGCCGGACTTCTGGCAGTTCCCGACGGTGTCGATGGGCCTGGGCCCGCTGATGGCCATCTACCAGGCCCGCTTCCTGAAGTACCTGCACGCCCGCGGCATCGCCGACACCAGCAAGCGCAAGGTCTGGGTGTTCTGCGGCGACGGCGAAATGGACGAACCCGAATCCCTGGGCGCCATCGCCTTGGCTGCCCGCGAAAAGCTGGACAACCTGATCTTCGTCATCAACTGCAACCTGCAGCGCCTGGACGGTCCGGTGCGCGGCAACGGCAAGATCATCCAGGAACTCGAAGGCGACTTCCGCGGTTCGGGCTGGAACGTGATCAAGCTGATCTGGGGTGGCTACTGGGATCCGCTGCTGGCGCACGACAAGGAAGGCATCCTGCGCAAGATCATGGAAGACACCGTCGACGGCGAGTACCAGGCGTACAAGGCCAACGACGGCAAGTTCGTGCGCGAACACTTCTTCGGAAAGCATCCGAAGCTGCTGGAAGCCGTGTCGCGCATGAGCGACGAAGACATCTGGCGCCTGAACCGCGGCGGCCATGACCCCCACAAGGTGTACGCCGCGTTCAACGCCGCCGCCACCCACGAGGGCCAGCCCACCGTCATCCTGGCCAAGACCATCAAGGGCTACGGCATGGGCCACGTCGGCCAGGCCAAGAACCCGACCCACCAGCAGAAGAAGCTGGAGCTGGACTCGATCCGCGAATTCCGCGACCGTTTCGGCATCCCGATTCCGGACGACCAACTGGCCGACCTGCCGTACTTCAAGCCGGCCGAAGACTCGCCCGAAATGAAGTACCTGCACGAGCGCCGTGCCGCGCTGGGCGGCTACCTGCCGCGCCGCCGCGCCAAGGCCGACGAACATCTCAAGGCCCCGGCGCTGGACGCCTTCAAGGCCGTGCTGGAGCCCACCGCCGAAGGCCGTGAAATCTCGACCACCCAAGCCTTCGTGCGCATCCTGAACCAGGTGCTGCGCGACAAGGAACTGGGTCCGCGCGTCGTGCCGATCCTGGCCGACGAATCGCGCACCTTTGGCATGGAAGGCCTGTTCCGCCAGATCGGCATCTACGCGCCGGAAGGCCAGAAGTACACCCCGGTCGACAAGGACCAGGTCATGTACTACAAGGAAGCGGCCGACGGCCAGCTCCTGCAGGAAGGCATCAACGAAGCGGGCGCGATGAGCTCCTGGATTGCGGCGGCCACGTCGTACTCCTCGAACAACCGCATCATGATCCCGTTCTTCATCTACTACTCGATGTTCGGGTTCCAGCGCATCGGCGACCTGGCCTGGGCGGCCGGCGACATGCAGGCGCGCGGCTTCCTCTTGGGCGGCACCGCTGGGCGCACCACGCTCAACGGCGAAGGCCTGCAGCACGAAGACGGCCACAGCCACATCCTGGCCTCCACCATCCCGAACTGCGTATCGTACGACCCGACCTTCGGCCACGAACTGGCCGTGATCATCCAGCATGGCCTGAAGCGCATGGTGGAAGACCAGGAAAACGTCTACTACTACCTGACGGTGATGAACGAAAACTACCCGCAGCCCGGTCTGACCCAGGGCGACGAGGAAGGCATCATCAAGGGCATGTACAAGCTCAAGTCGCACGGCAAGGGCAAGAACCGCGTGCAGCTGATGGGCTCGGGCACCATCCTGCGCGAAGTCATGGCCGCGCAAGAACTGCTGGAAGCCGACTGGGGCGTGGCTTCGGACCTCTGGAGCGTCACCAGCTTCACGGAACTGCGCCGCAACGGCCTGGACGCCGAGCGCCACAACATGCTGCACCCCGACGAGAAGAAGCCGCAGGTGGCTTACGTCACGGAACAGCTGGCCAAGACGGAAGGCCCGATCATCGCGTCGACCGACTACATGAAGCTCTTCGCCGACCAGATCCGTCCGTTCGTGCCCAAGGGCCGCGAGTACAAGGTGCTGGGCACCGACGGTTTCGGCCGCTCGGATTTCCGCTCGAAGCTGCGCGAGCACTTCGAAGTGGATCGCCACTTCGTCGTCGTCGCCGCGCTGCGCGCGCTGGCCGACGAAGGCAAGGTGCCGGTCGCCAAGGTGGCCGAAGCCATCAAGAAGTACGGCATCAATCCGAACAAAGCCAACCCGCAATACGCCTGAGGGTAAAGAGACATGAGCAACATCGTGCAAATCAAGGTTCCCGACATCGGCGACTTCAAGGAAGTGGAAGTCATCGAAGTGCTGGTGGCGGTGGGCGACACGATCAAGGCTGAACAAAGCCTGATCACCGTCGAGTCCGACAAGGCCTCGATGGAGATCCCCGCGTCGCAAGGCGGCGTGGTGAAGTCGATCAGCGTGAAGGTGGGCGACAAGGTTGCCGAAGGCACGGTCGTGCTGGAAGTGGAAGCGTCGGGCGCGGGCGAGGCTGCGGCCCCCGCGGCTGCGCCGGCCAAGGAAGAGGCTCCCAAGGCCGAAGCCCAGGCTGCCGCGCAGCCGGCCGCTGCTGCCGCTGCCGCCGCACCGGCCACCTCCAGCGGTCCGGTGAACATCGAAGTGCCCGACATCGGCGACTTCAAGGAAGTCGAAGTCATCGAAGTCATGGTCGCGGTGGGCGACACCATCAAGGCCGAGCAAAGCTTGATCACCGTCGAGTCCGACAAGGCCTCGATGGAAATCCCCGCCTCGCAAGGCGGCGTGGTCAAGGAAGTGAAGGTCAAGGTCGGCGACAAGGTTGCCAAGGGCTCGGTCGTGGTCGTGGTGGAGGGCGCCGCGCCCGCCGCCGCTGCCGCCGCAGCCCCGGCTCCGGCCGCCAAGGCAGAGGCCGCTGCCGCGCCCGCCGCCAAGGCCGAAGCGCCTGCGCCTGCCGCGCAGCGTCCGGCTCCGGCCGCCGCGCTCGAAGACGCCAACCTCAAGCCCGGCCAGCTGCCGCACGCGTCCCCCTCGGTGCGCAAGTTCGCGCGCGAACTGGGCGTCAACCTGAGCAAGGTCAAGGGCTCCGGTCCCAAGGACCGCATCACCGCCGACGACGTGCGCGGCTTCGTCAAGCAGGCGCTCGCCGCTGGTCCGGTGGCCGCTGCCGGCGGTTCGGCCGATGGCGCCGCGCTGGGCCTGTTGCCGTGGCCGAAGGTCGACTTCACCAAGTTCGGCCCGATCGAAGCCAAGCCGCTGTCGCGCATCAAGAAGATCTCCGGCGCGAACCTGCACCGCAATTGGGTCATGATCCCGCACGTCACCAACAACGACGAAGCGGACATCACCGACCTGGAAGCGCTGCGCGTCACGCTGAACAAGGAAAACGAGAAGTCGGGCATCAAGGTCACGATGCTGGCCTTCCTGATCAAGGCCGTGGTCGCGGCCCTGAAGAAGTTCCCCGAGTTCAACGCCTCGCTGGACGGCGACAACCTGGTGCTCAAGCAGTACTACCACATCGGCTTCGCCGCCGACACGCCCAACGGGCTGGTAGTGCCGGTGATCCGCGATGCCGACAAGAAGGGCATCCTGCAGATCGCCCAGGAAATGACCGACCTGTCCAAGAAGGCCCGCGACGGCAAGATCTCGCCCGCCGAAATGCAGGGCGGCTGCTTCTCGATCTCGTCCCTGGGCGGCATCGGCGGCACCTCGTTCACGCCCATCATCAACGCCCCTGAAGTGGCGATCCTGGGCGTGTCGCGCTCGGCGCACAAGCCCGTGTGGGACGGCAAGCAGTTCGTGCCGCGCCTGATCGTGCCGCTGTCGCTGTCGTACGACCACCGCGTCATCGACGGCGCCTCCGCCGCGCGCTTCAACGCCTATCTGGGCGCCTTGCTGGCCGACTTCCGCCGCATCGCGCTGTAAACGGGGAGCCCCATGAGCAATACCGTTCAAATCAAAGTGCCGGACATCGGCGACTTCAAGGAAGTGGAAGTCATCGAAGTGCTGGTGGCGGTGGGCGACACGATCAAGGCTGAACAAAGCCTGATCACCGTCGAGTCCGACAAGGCCTCGATGGAAATCCCCGCGTCGCAGGGCGGCGTGGTGAAGTCCATCAACGTCAAGGTCGGCGACAAGGTTGCCGAAGGCACGGTCGTGCTGGAAGTGGAAGCCGCCGCCTCGGGCGCTGCCGCCGCGCCGGCCGCCAAGGAAGCTCCCAAGGCTGCCGAGGCGCCCAAGCAGGCAGCCGCTCCCGCTGCGGCGCCTGCCGCCGCGCCCGCCGCGGCCAGCTTCAAGGGCGCGGCCGACGGCGAGTACGACATGCTGGTGCTGGGCGCCGGCCCCGGCGGCTACTCCGCCGCCTTCCGCGCCGCCGACCTGGGCCTGTCCGTGGTCCTGGTGGAGCGCTATGACACCCTGGGCGGCGTCTGCCTGAACGTGGGCTGCATTCCGTCCAAGGCGCTGCTGCACAACGCCGCCGTCATCGACGAAGCCCGCGAACTGGCCGCCCACGGCATCAGCTTCGGCGAGCCCAAGATCGACCTGGACAAGCTGCGCGGCTACAAGGACAGCGTGGTCGCCAAGCTGACCGGTGGCCTGGCCGGCATGGCCAAGGCTCGCAAGGTCACCGTGGTGCACGGCGTGGGCGAGTTCGCCGACCCCAACCACCTGACCGTCAAGGCCGCCGACGGCAAGACCCAGACCCTGCGCTTCAAGCAAGCCATCATCGCCGCCGGCAGCCAGTCGGTGAAGCTGCCGTTCCTGCCCCAGGACGACCGCATCGTCGACTCCACCGGCGCCTTGTTGCTGCGTGAAGTCCCCAAGAAGATGCTGATCATCGGCGGCGGCATCATCGGCCTGGAAATGGGCACGGTGTACTCCACGCTGGGCGCGCGCCTGGACGTGGTGGAAATGCTGGACGGCCTGATGCAGGGCGCCGACCGCGACCTGGTCAAGGTATGGCAGAAGAAGAACGCCTACCGCTTCGACAACATCATGTTGAAGACCAAGACCGTGGGCGCGGAAGCCAAGAAGGACGGCATCTACGTCAGCTTCGAAGGCGAGGGCGCGCCCAAGGAGCCGCAACGCTACGACCTGGTGCTGCAAGCCGTGGGCCGCAGCCCCAACGGCAAGAAGATCGGCGCTGACAAGGCTGGCATCGCCGTGACCGACCGCGGCTTCATCGAAGTCGATCGCCAGATGCGCACCAACGTGCCGCACATCTACGCTATCGGCGACATCGTCGGCCAGCCCATGCTGGCGCACAAGGCCGTGCATGAAGGCCACGTTGCCGCCGAAGCCGCCGCAGGCCAGAAGTCCTTCTTCGACGCCCGCGTCATTCCGTCGGTGGCCTACACCGATCCGGAAGTGGCCTGGGTCGGCCTGACGGAAGACGAAGCCAAGAAGCAGGGCATCAAGATCGAGAAGGGCGTGTTCCCCTGGGCCGCCTCCGGTCGTGCCATCGCCAATGGCCGCGACGAAGGCTTCACCAAGCTCATCTTCGACGCTGAAACGCATCGCATCCTGGGCGGCAGCATCGTCGGCACCCATGCCGGTGACCTGATCAGCGAACTGGCCCTGGCCGTGGAAATGGGCGCCGACGTCGTCGATATCGCCAAGACCATCCACCCGCACCCGACCCTGGGTGAGTCGGTGGGCATGGCTGCCGAAGTTGCAGAAGGTGTTTGCACCGACTTGCCGCCGATGAAGAAGAAGTAATGCGCAGGAGGGCGGTCATGCCGCCCGCGCAATGCAAAAGCGCCGGCCCTGGACAGGGACCGGCGCTTTTTTTGTGCGCCTGCGGCGCGGCGTTCAGGCGTGCGTGTCGATGCGCGAACCCAGCGTGGCGTCCACCGCCAGCACCGGCAGCGACTGCATCAGCGTCAAGGCCGTGTCCGCTTGCGCATTGAGCGCCTTCTTCAGTACTCGGGCCTGTACTTCCTGCATGACATTCGCGTCCTGCAGGGCCAGGGCGGTATTGACGGTGTTGCTGATCGAGGCTTCCATGTGGTGTCCGAATGTGGAGTGGGGCGTTCAAGCCGACACGGGATTATGGCGCGGGATTGCGGTTTTAGATAAGCACCCATTGAGGTTTTGATATGGGCAGCAGGGCTCGCTCATTTCTGAAATGAAGGCCGGCGGCTTCATGGCCGGTTGGGACATTCCTTGATCGTGCCCCAGGCCCTGTGAGGCTCGCAATATTGGTTGCGGGCCGCCCATGCGCAATCCGGACGCTCAAAAAAGCCCTGCGTTGCACAACGCGCCAGTTCGCTCTTCAGCTCGTCGACCCAGGCCCAGGGGTCCTGAGCGGGGATCTCGGTAATGCGCAAGGTGGGCCGAGGGGCGGAGACTGGTGTTTCCGCTGTTTGCTCGAGAGGGCGTGGCGCGGTGGGCAGTTCTTGGTGAGCGGGGGCGGTCGATTGAGGTTGGCCACCGGTGTGCTCCGCTGCGACGCTCGATGCAGGCACAGATCCGGATGATGTTGCGGCCGGTGTGGATTCCGGCTGGGGGGGCAACTGTTCGATCATGGCCGGGGCAGAACCCAAGGGGCCTGGCTCAGGTGCGGCCTCCATGGGGGGCAACGGCGCCAGTGGCATTCGCACAGGGCCGGCCGCCGTCGAACCCGAGCGTGGAGTATTCGGTGAAGTCCATGACACGACCAGCAGCACCAAAGCGCCGTAAATGGCAAGGGTGTAGAGCACAGTCAAGGTGGCACAGCCCAGCCGCTTCCCGCTGATCGGCCGCGAACTTTCGCGTCTCAGCAGTCTGCGCCAACCCACCAGCGCCCCGCCCGGTGCCGAAATCAGCGACCAGACGAGCCGCTGGAGCAGTCCAGGCTTGCGTGTAGGGAGTGCGGCCTGAGCCTGGGCGGCCAGCAATTCGCGCAGGGCGCGGTTTTCTTCGCGTAACTGGAACGTCGGGTCCTCCGGCACCTGAACGTGTGGATCCGGGGAGCTGTCGTGCTGAGTAGCGAGCGGATCTGGAGGCGTGGGGGTCATGATTCTGAAAAAAAATGATACAAACTCTGCGGCGCCAATTATGACGGCGAGGCCGACCGACCAAAAAAAAGAACAAGCGTGCAAAAGGCCGTCAGTCTTGTTGTGTAAGTAGGCAGCTGTTGCTTGGCATTACGCAAGAACCGGCGAAAAAGCCCTTCATTTCGCCCATTTCCGCCCTTAAATCCGTTGCTATGCTCCCCCGCTATTACCCTGCCCGTGGAGTACGGATTGAACGCGCCTGACCGAGTCCTCGAAGACTCATTCGCCATAGACTTGGCTCCTCCTGTGGCCGATCAGGCCATCAGCTATCTATGTTCTCCCGGCCAACTGCGGGCCGCGGCTTTCCTCTATGGAATAGAAACCGTACCGCTGGAACAGGCGCGCGTGCTGGAACTCGGTTGCGGCGCGGGCAGCAATCTCATGCCCTTTGCGGCCGCCTATCCCCAGGCGCAGGTGGTCGGCGTGGATCCCGATGCGCGCCGCATCGAGGCCGGCCGCCGGGCTGCGGCGTCTATTGGACTGGACAATCTGACCCTGCATGCGCTCGCGTTCGCCGAGATTACTCAGGAATTCGGCGAGTTTGACTACATCATTGCCCACGACGTCTTCAGTACGCTTGATCGGGATGGCGCCAGCGACCTGCTGCGCATCTGCCGCCTGAACCTGGCGTTCGAGGGCGTTGGCCATATCAGTTTCGACGCCTATCCCGGCGCCAAGGCAACCGAGATTGTGCGCGAAGCCGTGCTGATGCATGCGCAGTCGGCGGGCAGTCCCGAAGAGCAGGTGGCGGCGGCGCGCGCGGCGCTGGGCATGTTTACCGACGGCGTTTCTGTCGCCAACCCCTTGGCAGGAGCCCTCCACGAAGCCGCTACCCGTTTCGCTCAGGCGCTCGATGAACAGGGGGCGGTGGGCTTGAGCATGCTCGGACGCCAGCCGTACTACTACGCCGAATTCGCCGACATGGCAGCGCAGTTCGGCATGATCTGCGTGGGCGATGTCGAACCACGCCATGAAATGGCGTCGAACTACGGTACCAACGTGTCGCTGACCCAGAGCCTGCTCGGGTTTGGCAAGCCGCCCGTGCTGCGCCAGCAATACCTGGACTTCTCGGTTGGCCGGGCCTATCGCCGCGCATTGCTGACGCACCACGAACGTGGACAGGAAGCGCTGCCTCGTCCTGACATGACGCGCCTGGTCAAGCTGCGCTGGGCGGGAAGTTTCCGCCGCATCGCCGCCGGCTTGCGCGATCCCAAGCAGGCCCATTTCGTTACGCATGCCGGGCAGACTCTCAGCACGGATGACCGCGTGCAGGAAGCCGTTGCAGACGTGCTTGGACATGCATGGCCGGCATCCGTGTCCGGCGCCGCGCTGGTTCAGTATGTGACGGAAAAGAAACTGGCGACGACGATGCCGGCCGAAGAGGCCGTGGGCAAGTCGCTGCAAAGCTTGTTCGACAATGACACCGGTCGGTATAGCGTCGACAAGACACCGTATGACCAGGCTGGCGCTGTGAGGCTCGTGCCTGGCGTGCTGGCGGCGGTTGAAGGTAACGCGCCGCTGTTCAATTTGTGGCATGAAACGGTGGCTGCGCCGTTTGCCTCGGACGACATCCCCGCGTTGAGGCGCCTTGCGGACGGCGCGGCGGCGCAGGACCTGCGCGAGCGGGTGCAGATTGAAGCCGTGCCCATGATGTTCAGCTCGGCCGGCGACTTCCTGGCGCCGGCTCAACAGGATAATCCCGACGTCTTCAAGGCTGCCGTGGACGGCCTGTTGGATCATTTGAAGCACTTCGGCCTGATCGTGTCGGACGCGCAGAGCTGGTGTGCGTACGTGGAAGACGCGCTGCGCGGATCCGATGGCCGGGGGCCCTATTGGAGCCTCTACATCGACGCGCTGGCGCGCCGCAATTTTGAACAGCGCCGGGCAGGCGGCCTGCCCACGGCGGCGCGCGCCCAGTCGGTCAGCAAGTCGGTGCTCAAGGAAGCACACGACCTGGCGACGCAGTTGAACGCCAGGCGCGACGGCGATTTCGAGGCGCGGGCTCGCGACCTGGTCAAGCGTGCGCCGGATTACGGCTCAGCCTGGGAAGTGCTCGGCACGGTATTGCGCGAAACCGGCAAGGCGGACGAATCGCTGGGCGCCTTTCTGGGCGCGCTGAAGGCAGGCGGCGAAGATGCAGATTGCTACGTCTCAACCGCAATGTCCCTGCGCGCATTGCGGCGTCCGGTGGAACTGGACGCCGCTTGCCGCCGCGCGCTGGAGCTGGTTCCGGATCATCCCCAGGCCTTGAACGTGCTGGCGAATTGCTATCGCAGCGCCGCCAGGTTCCATGAGGCCGTGGCCACGTTCCGGCACATCCTTGAGCTGAATCCGGACAGCATCGAAGCCTGCGGTAACCTGGGTGTGGCCCTGGCGGACATGGGGGATTTCGCTGGCGCGGAAGAGCAGTATCTGCGCGTGTTGGCCGTCCAGCCCGATAGCCCGACCGTGCAGAACGCATACTTTTTCGGCATGAACTATTTTCCGGATCGAACCCCGGAAGAGATCTTCGAAGTCTACCGTTCGTATGACGAGCGCCTATGCGCACCGCACAGGGGATTCTGGAAGCCTCATGGGAATATGAGAAATCCGGACCGGAAATTGCGCATCGGCTATGTCTCGCCGGATTTCCGCAACCACCCGGTGCGCCTGTTCCTGGCGCCTTTGATGGCCCAGCACGATAAGTCGGCGTTCGAGGTCTATGCGTATGCCCAGCTGGACCAGGAAGACGAAGGCACCGCACAGTTCAAGGACTATGCCGATCACTGGTTGAGGACCAATGGCCTGTCGCATGACGCGCTGGCACAGCGCATACGCGATGACCAGATCGATGTGCTGGTGGACCTGGCCGGCCATACCTCGCAAAACCGTTTGGCCACTTTCGCGCGCAGGCCGGCGCCCGTGCAGGTGACCTGGCTGGGTTTCGGCTGCACGACCGGCCTGTCCGCCATCGATTACATCCTGATGGATGACGAGATGGCGCCTCCCGGAACCGACCATCTGTTCGTCGAAAAGCCGTGGCGCCTGGACAAGACGAACTTCGCCTACCGGCCCAAGGCGGGTATGGGCGAGGTTTCCGATCTGCCGGCGCTGAGCAATGGCCACGTCCGTTTTGTCACGCTGTCCCGCGCGATCCGCTTCAACTACCGTGTCGTGCGCACCTGGGCGGAGATCTTGCGCCGGGTGCCGGATTCGCGCCTGGTGGTCGACAGCAACAGCTATTTCTCCGAGCGCATGCGTAGCGACCTGCTCCAGGCCTTTGGCCAGCACGGTATCGCTCCGGACCGGCTGGAGATTGGTTTCCATTCGCCACCCTGGGACGTGCTGCGCGGTGCGGACATCACGCTGGACTGCTTCCCGCACAATTCGGGCACGACTCTGTTCGAGAGCCTCTACATGGGCCTTCCGTACGTGACCTTGGCCGGCCCCCTGGGCGTTGGCCGGATCGGGGCTTCGACGCTGTCGGGCCTGGGGCGGCGCGAATGGATCGCGCAGACGGAAGCCGAGTACGTGGAAAAAGTGGTGGCAATGGCCAGCGACATCCCCGAGCTGGCGCGCATACGCGCCGGCTTGCGCCAGGAAATGCAGGCCAGCGCCTTGATGGATGAAACCGGCTTTGCCCGCAAGGTCGAGCAAGCCTATCGCGACATGTTCAAGAAGTGGTGTGAAGGATCCGTATGAAGGCCGTCATTCTCGCGGGGGGGCTGGGTACCCGCATTTCCGAAGAAACCCACGTCAAGCCCAAGCCGATGGTCGAGATCGGCGGCCGTCCGATACTGTGGCACATCATGAAGATGTACTCCGCCCATGGCGTCAATGATTTCATCATCTGCTGCGGCTACAAGGGTTACGTCATCAAGGAGTATTTCGCCAATTACTTTCTGCATATGTCGGACGTGACGTTCGACATGGCCAATAATCAGATGGAAGTCCATCAACGCCATGCAGAGCCGTGGCGCGTGACGCTGGTGGACACTGGCGACGACACCATGACCGGCGGTCGCTTGAAGCGCGTCGCCAGCTACGTCAAGGAAGAAGAGGCGTTCTGCTTCACCTATGGCGACGGCGTGGCGGATGTGGACATATCCGCGCTGATCGCCTTCCATCGCAAGCATGGCAAGCTGGCGACCGTGACGGCGGTCCAGCCGCCTGGCCGTTATGGCGCGCTGAAGATGGAAGATGACCTGGTCGCCGGGTTCACGGAAAAACCGCGCGGCGATGGTGGTTTGATCAACGGCGGCTTTTTCGTGCTGTCGCCCAAGGTTCTGCCCCTGATCGAGGCCGACCATATCTCCTGGGAAATGGAACCCCTGGAATCGCTGGCCAAGGGCGGCGACCTGATGGCGTTCAAGCACGCGGGCTTCTGGCAGCCGATGGACACGCTGCGCGAAAAACGCATGCTCGAGTCCTTGTGGGAGACGGGCAAGGCTCCATGGAGAATGTGGTGAACGTAGCGTCCGGCGCCTTCTGGCACGGCAAGCGCGTGCTGCTCACCGGACACACCGGCTTCAAGGGCGGCTGGCTGGCCCTGTGGCTGCACAAGCTTGGGGCGGAGGTCGTGGGCGTGGCGTTGCCGCCGCCTGCGGATCGCCCCAGCTTGTTCGAGGCGGCAGCGATCGGCGGCGTGGTCCAGAGCCATTTCTGCGATATACGGGACGCCCAGGCCCTGGCTGCCATTGTGCGCCAGGTTCGGCCCGAGATTGTGCTGCACTTGGCGGCACAGCCGCTGGTGCGGGCCAGCTACCGCGAGCCCCTGCAGACCTTCGACACCAACGTCATGGGCACGGCGAACGTGCTGGATGCGCTGCGTGGCTTGCCGGAAGTCCGCGTGGCGCTGTGCATTACCACCGACAAGGTCTACCGCAACGAAGAATGGCCATATCCCTACCGCGAGACGGATGCGTTGGGCGGACACGACCCCTACAGCGCCAGCAAGGCGGCCGCCGAGCTGGTGGCCGCGTGCTACCGCGACGCGTTCCTGCGGGAGCAGGGCGTGGCGCTGGCCACGGCGCGGGCGGGCAATGTGATCGGGGGAGGGGACTGGTCGGAAGATCGACTGCTGCCCGATGCCGTTCGGGCCTGGCAAGACGGTGCCGTGCTGGAAATACGCAGTCCGGATTCGGTGCGGCCCTGGCAGCACGTGCTGGAGCCCTTGGCCGGATACCTGCAACTGGCGCAGACTCTCTGGACGCGGCCGGAGCTGGCGGGCCCATACAACTTCGGACCGCCGTCGCAAGACACGGCAACCGTGCGCGAAGTGGTCGAGCTCGCGCGCGTAGCCTATGGCGCCGGCGGCGTGGCCTATGGCCTGTCAGGCAATGGCCCGCATGAGGCGGGCCTGCTGGCCCTGGATACGGCCCGGTCCCGCGCTGTGCTGGGCTTGCGGCCGCGCTGGTCGTTGGCGGCAGGCGTGGCCGAGACGATGCGCTGGTATCGCGCGTTCCAGGAAGGGGCCGACGCCCGCAGCCTGTGCTACGCCCAAATTGCGGCATTTGCGCCGGTCTGAACTGGCTGGCCACCGCTTCAAGAACATAACGGTTTTAGAGATAAGCAATGAACCCTAACGAAATCCGTGCGCAGATCGCCCTGTTGGTCGATCAGTACCACGAGGCCCAGGAACGAGAGCGCACGCCCTATGAGCCGGGCAAGACGGCGGTGCCGCCGTCAGGAAAGCTGATCGGCGCAGCCGAGCTCAAGGCGATGGTCGACGCCTCTTTAGACGGCTGGCTGACGACCGGCCGCTTCAACGAAGCATTTGAACAGCGCCTGGCGCAGTATCTCGGCGTCAAGCATCTGATTACGGTCAATTCCGGTTCGTCCGCCAATCTGGTGGCATTTTCAACGCTGACCTCGCCCAAGCTGGGTGAACGCGCGATCCGCCGCGGCGACGAGGTAATAGGCGTGGCGGCGGGCTTCCCCACGACCGTGAACCCCATCCTGCAGTTCGGCGCGGTTCCGGTATTCGTTGATGTCGAACTGGGCACGTACAACGTGGACGCCAGCCGCCTGGAGGCTGCGATCACGCCGCGCACCAAGGCCATCATGCTAGCCCATACGCTGGGCAATCCGTACAACCTGGACGCAGTCACGGCCTTGTGCAAGAAGTACGGCCTGTGGCTGATCGAGGACTGTTGCGACGCCCTGGGTTCGACCTACAACGGCCGCATGGTCGGCACGTTCGGCGACATCGGCACGCTCAGCTTCTATCCCGCGCATCACATCACGATGGGCGAGGGCGGGGCGGTCTTCACCAACGATCCGCATCTGAAGCTGATCGCCGAGTCGTTCCGCGACTGGGGGCGCGACTGCTACTGTGCGCCGGGCAAGGACAATACCTGCGGCCGCCGCTTCTGCCAGAAGCTTGGCAGCCTGCCTGAGGGCTACGACCACAAATACACCTACTCGCACATCGGCTACAACCTGAAAATCACGGACATGCAGGCCGCCTGCGGCCTGGCCCAACTGGACCGGGTGGAAGAGTTCGTCGCACGGCGCAAGGAGAACTTCCGTTTCCTGAAGGAACGGCTGGCGTCGTGCGAGGAATTCTTGATCCTGCCGGAAGCGACGCCCGGATCGGACCCGTCGTGGTTCGGTTTCCCGATTACCTTGCGGCCCGAGGCCGATGCGCGCCGCGTCGATCTCCTGACCTACCTGGATCAGGACAAGGTTGGAACGCGCTTGCTATTCGCCGGCAACCTGACGCGTCAACCTTCCATGGTCGGCCAGAACTACCGTGTGTCCGGAGATCTCGCCAACACCGAAATCATCATGCAGAACACCTTCTGGATCGGTGTTCAACCCGCACTCACTCCTGAGATGCTGGATTACGCGGCAAGCCGCATTGAGCTGTTTTTCGGGCAGGGCTTCTGATATGCAGGCCGAAGCCCTGGCGATCCCGGGCTGCTATCTGTTGACCCTGCCGTGCTTCCCGGACGCGCGCGGCGAGTTCCGGAAACTGCTGCATGCGCCGTCGCTGGCGGCGCTGGGCCTGGAGACCGGATTCGTCGAATCCTACGTATCGGTTTCCCATCGCGGAGTGCTGCGCGGCCTGCATTTCCAGTTGCCGCCGTCCGACCATGCCAAGCTGGTTTCGTGCCTGACAGGGCGGGCGCGCGACGGTTTGCTGGACTTGCGGCGAGGATCGCCGACTTACGCGCAATCGCTGTCGCTGATGCTGGATGGCACGGTGCCGCAGGCCCTGTACGTGCCGTGCGGCGTGGCCCATGGCTTTGCGGCTCACCGCGATGGCACCGCGCTGCTGTACTACACGACTACGGTCCATGATCCCGAGCGTGACGCGGGCGTGCATGCGGATAGCGGCGGCATTGATTGGTGGGCGGGTGAAGCCGGTATCGGCGCACCCGTCATGTCTCCCAGGGACGCGGCGTTGCCGCGGCTTCAGGACTTCGAGTCCCCCTTTACCTACGGTGGATCAGCATGAGCCTGCGTGTGCTGGTCACCGGCGCAAGCGGCTATGCGGGCGGTGTCATCGCCGCGCGCCTGCGCGCTCTTGGCATGTCGGTGATCACGGCCGGCCGTGCCAGCTCCAATGACCTGCAGCTGGATCTGGCCGATCCGCGTCGTGTAGCGGCCCTGGACCTGCCCGCTGGCATCGACGCCTGCGTGCATGCAGGGGCAATGCACGAGGTGGCGTGCCGGGCAGACCCGCAGGCCGCCTATGTGGTCAATGTCGCCGGCACCCGGGCCTTGTTGCAGGCCTGCGAGCGGGTTGGGATACGCCGTCTGGCATATATCTCCACCTTTCACGTGTACGGTCGGCCGGAGGGCGAGTTGGACGAGTCCGCTCTACCCACACCCGTCAACGACTACGGCTTGACGCATCTACAGGCTGAACAACTGTTCGAACTGGCGGCTGGCAGCATGGGCGCTTCGGTCGATATCCTGCGGCCCGCCAATTTGTACGGCGCGCCTGCTTCTTGGGACGGGTTCGACCGCTGGACGTTGGCGCCCTTTGATTTTTGCCAGCAGGCGGTGAGGGACGGCAGGATCGTCCTGCATGGCCAGGGACGGGCCGTACGCAACTATCTGGATGTCGCGTACGTCGCCGAGGTCCTGGCCAAGCGCTTGCAGGGTCCGGGATCGGGCCTGGCGCATCTGGCGGGCGAGGACTGGCGGATCAGGGACTTGGCGGAACTGGCTGCCGCTCAGGCCAGCGCCTGCCTGGGTAAGCCTGTGGTGGTGCAGACAGGAGAAGTCCACGAGGCGCTGGCGCCTGCCTATCGCTATTGTTCCCGGACACTGGTTCCGCGCGAAGGCGACGAACGCGCCTCGATGGCCGCTTTTCTGGCCCGGACGCTGGCGCATCTGACGGAGTGCAAGGCATGAACCGGATTTCAACGCTGGCAAAAATCTCCCCATTGGCAGATATCGAACGCTCGGTACGCGGCAATGCCGTGGTGATCGGAGATTACGTCACGATAGACAGCTTCGTGAAGATCAAATTCGCGGGCGGCGATGGCGACGTGCATATCGGCGACCAGGTCTATCTGAATTCGGGCGTGGTGATCTATTCGGGAAATGGCATCCATATCGGCCGCGGCACGCTGATCGCCGCCAATACGACCTTGGCGCCCACCAACCACGAGTACCGCAGCCGCGAAAAGACGATCATCGAGCAGCGTTTTATGCCCAGCAAGGGCGGCATAGTCATCGAGGACGATTGCTGGATCGGCGCCAACTGCGTATTGCTGGATGGCTGCATCCTGCGGCGCGGTTGTGTCGTGGCGGCCGGCACTGTCCTGCGCGGCGAATGGCCTGAGTATGCGGTGATCGGCGGCAGTCCCGCAGCGGTGATGCGCTATCGCGAATCCGCTGGAAAGTAAGAGTCTAGGAGTTTGGCAATGACATCGTCGACAAAGGGCGGCCAAGGTGCCGCCGGCGGACAAAGAATAGGTTTGAACGAGGCGTTCGAATTGGCCGTGCGCCATTGGCGGGAAGGCAAGCGCGCGGAAGCGGCCCACATCAATGGGCAGATTCTTGGTGCCCGTCCCGGACATCAGGGGGCGCGTCATCTGAAGATGACGCTGGAGCATGGCGTGCAGGGCCTGGCCTTTACCGCGCTGCGCCTCTCCGACCCGGAGCTCTACAGCATCGGGGACTATAGCTACGGCACGCCGTCGGTGTTTCCGCACAATCAGCCACACGAGCCTGCGCACTTGTCTATCGGCAATTTCTGCACGATCGGGCACGAGGTTGAAATCATCCTGGGTGCATATCATCGCCAGGATACCTATACGATCTATCCGTTCTCGGCCCCGCATTTCGGAACCTTGTTTTCCTCTACCCGCCAGATCACCGATTACTCCACCACGAAGGGTGGGGTATCGATCGGCCATGACGTCTGGATCGGCGCCGGCAGCAAGATCATGGCGGGCGTGACGATAGGCACGGGCGCGGTCATCGGCGCGGGCTCGATAGTGACGCGAGATGTTGGTGCGTATGAAATCTGGGCAGGCAATCCCGCGCAGTTTCGCCGCCGCCGGTTTACCCAGGAGGTCGCGGACCGCCTGATGGCGCTGCGCTGGTGGGATTGGCCCAAGGACATCATCGAACGCCATGCGCGCAACATCATGCGCGGCACGCGCGAAGCGCTCGACGCGTTGGCGCAGGGCCACGATGCCTGGCTTGCGGGATTGCGCAAGGGCGTCACGGCGCCTTTCGAGATGCTGCAAGGCAGGTCAGGGCTGTTGCGTGCTCGCCGCTCGGCCAATTGGTGCGAAGGTCGTCCGACGTGGGTGGTGTTGCACGGTTCGCTGGGCAATATCGCGACCGTGCAAGGTATTGAACAGCACCTTTCGGACATGAACCTGCTGTTTGTCGACCTGCCGGGTTGCGGCGGCAGCACGGCGCCGGCGGATATGTCCGTGGACGGCTTTGCCGACGAATTGTTGCCGGCGCTGCTTGCCGCGATTCCCGGAGGATTCGGCGTGCTGGGCGCCTCTTTTGGCGGCAGCGTCGCATTGGCCATCGCGCGCCGCACGTCGCGGTGCACGTCCGTCGTGCTGTTGGACACGCCATTCAGCGCGGCAAAACTCTGGCATAACCACGCATTCCTGCGTGGCGCGATCGCCTCTCGGCCGGATGACCGCTATCTGCGCAGCTTCGCGCTGGAGATCTATGGCGTGACGCCCACGGCAGCCGTGGAACGCGAGTACTGGCATCTGTTGGATGGCGTCGCCGCGCCGGTGCTGGTGGTGAGCGGCGATGTGCCGATGCTGCCGCAACGCAAGATGCCGCCCGTGCCGTGTTGCCTGGACGAGGCGGATCTGGCGCAACTGCGCGGCCTGGGTTGCCGCATCGAGCGGGTGAAAGGCGGCCATGATCTCATCAACGACAATCCGGCCGCCGTGGCGGCGCTGGTGAGGTCCGCGGAAACGGTCATGGCCTGAATGTACGGATAGACCCAGTTCCGCACAATGCGGTACTGGATGAAGCAAGAGCAGAATGGGCGGAATTGGATTCCGCCCATTTTTTTCTTTGCGTCACGAGGGAAGAGGGCAGTCCGCCATAAAAAAACCAGCCCGGAGGCTGGGTTTTGGTACTGCTTCGGTGCGGGCAAGGGAAGCAACTCGCCTTCCCCTGCTGCCCCGCAGGACTGTCCGCTGGAATTAACGCAGCAGCGACAGAACCGTTTGCGGCACTTGGTTGGCCTGGGCCAGAACCGAGGTGCCAGCCTGTTGCAGGATCTGAGCCTTGGTCATGTTCGACACTTCCGTGGCGTAGTCGGCATCTTCGATGCGCGAACGAGCGGCGGACAGGTTGTTGATCGTGTTGTTCAGGTTGGCGACGGTCGATTCGAAGCGGTTCTGGATCGCACCCAGCGAGCTGCGCTGCGAGTCGATGTCTTGCAGAGCCTTGTCCAGACCGGCCAGCGGGTTGGCCGTTGCGCCCTTGTTCAGGCTGGTCAGCGGGATCGAGTCGGTCTTCAGCGAGAAGGCGGCGGTGCCGGCGGCCGTCGTGGTGTCGGCGTCCTTCGGGTTCACGGCGATGTAGTAGCTGCCGGAAGCGCCCGAAGCAACGTCGAAGCCCTTGGCCTTCAGGTTGCTGGATTCGGTCGCGTCGGCGGCCGAGATGTCGACCTTGACGAACCAGTTGCCGTTTTCGTCAGCCTGAGCTTCCGTACCGACGGTGACGTTGCCGGTTGCCACGCCCAGACGGCCAGCCAGGTCGCCAGGGGTGCCTTCGGCAACCGTGTTGCTGGTGACGGCGGTGGTCGAGCCGTAAGCGGCCTTGTATTCCGCACCGGTCAGAGCGCTCTGCGTGCCACGCGGGCCGGAGACGTTGAAGCCGTCCAGACCCAGGGTCTTGGCGGTGACTTCCTTCAGGTCGATCGTGATGGTTTCGCCGTCGTTGGCGCCAACCTGGATCGTCAGCTTGTTGTCCTTGGCCAGGACGTTCACGCCGTTGAACTGGGTTTGGGCCGACACGCGGTCGATTTCGTCCAGGCGCTGCTTGATTTCAGCTTGGATCGAGTCCAGGTCGGTCGGCGAGTTCGTGCCGCTGGTGGCTTGGACCGACAGCTGACGCACGCGCTGCAGGTTGTTGTTGATTTCGTTCAGCGCGCCTTCGGTCGTTTGAGCGATCGAGATGCCGTCGTTGGCGTTGCGGGCGGCTTGGGTCAGGCCCTTGATGTTCGCGGTGAAGCGGTTGGCGATGGCTTGGCCAGCGGCGTCGTCCTTGGCGCTGTTGATGCGCAGGCCGGAGGACAGGCGCTCGATGGCGCTGCCCAGTGCCGATTGCGACTTGTTCAGGTTGTTTTGAGCAACCATCGAGAGGTAGTTGGTATTGATAACGGCAGCCATGTTGGTGCTCCCAAGAGAGAAAGGCTTCTTCAAACCGGGCAGCGACGCCGCCCACTGGTGTTAACGGGAAAGTTCGTCGACTTTGTGTCTAGGAATCTCTCCGTTGCCAGGATTACGGCAGTCCAAAATCAATCTTTAGCGCTATTTCGCGAAAGTCGACATTTTTCTTCTATTGGTCGGACGGGGGAGGGCATGCGACCCAAGTGCGGCAACGACCGCTGCTGCGGCGCCTACAAGATGTAAAGGCGTTGGGCTTTGGAAGCTTGCCGACCATGCATGCCCCTATCTGTACTCTCTCTAGGCGTCGCGCAACGAGAAACGGACGCGAGGCGCGTCCGTCATGTTTAGGGCCTTTCGAGGCCAGGGGCGTACGGCAAGGGTGCCTCCCCACCCGGCGTCCTTCTATATCACCTGAGCAATCTGTCCATCCTGGGGCAGTTCCTGCCAAGCCTGTTCCTTCAGCTTCGCCCGTATCCGCGCCGTCGCCTGCGACCTTAGTTGGCACACCCGTGCCTCGGTCACATTCAGGATCGCGCCGATTTCCTTCAGGTTCAGTCCTTGCTCGTAGCAAAGTGACAACAGCAACTTTTCACGCTCGGGCAGGGCGTCGATCGCGTGGATCAGCGCCTGGCGGAAGTCCCCGGCCAGCAGCGAATCCAGCGGATTGCCGCCGGCCGCGCCATGGTTCAGGGTGGCCGCCCAGTCGGATTGACCGCCAGCCGAGTCGGGCTCGGTGGTGAAGTCTTCGTAGTGCACGATCTGCACGCCCTGGGCGTCGTGCAACAGTGTTTGATAGTCACCCAGGGGCATGTCGAGCTGTTGCGCAATTTCGGCTTCCGTCGGCGCGCGCATCAAACGCTGTTCGAGCTGCTGGATGGCCTGCTCGATCTTGCGCGCCTTGGCGCGCACGCTGCGGGGCAGCCAATCCTGGCCGCGCAATTCGTCCAGCATCGCGCCGCGGATGCGGGTGGTGGCGTAGGTCTCGAATTGGGCGTCGGCCGTTTCCTGGTAGCGGCGCACGGCATCGAGCAGGCCAATCATGCCGGCCTGGATCAGGTCGTCGAGTTCTACGCTGGCGGGTAGCCGGGCGAGCAATTGCAGGGCCAGCTTCCGCACTAGCGGGGCATATTCGACCAGGCTGTCATCTGCGTGAGGCATTGCGGGAGTGTCGGGCGGTGTCCATCGTGGCGCGTGGTCTGTTGTTGTCAATTTGCGACATTGTCGACAAACGCGCGGCGGCGCTAAAGCTAGGTGGATTTAGTGATCTGCAAGCTGCCATTGTCGGCAAACAACACCGTTTCATTCCTCAAAGTACGCAATGTTTTGAATGCTTATTTGCCAAATTGACGTAAATTCGTCTGAAATTTATATGTCAAGGTGTATCGGAAACGGTAAGTTGCGCAACATCAACAAAGTTTTGTCATATAAGTCATAGAAAATGACATCAGCTGTGGTAAATTTTACTTAAATTGCGAACAAATGATACATTTCGCATCAAAGCGGGATGTATCGAACGTAATGGCAACGGAATTCCGGTGCTTTTGCTTACACAAGCCCCCATCGGCGGGATAGGGAATAGGGAGTTGGGCGTGCAACAAGTCGAAAATTCATTGCTGACAGACATTCGCGAAGTGAATCTGTCCTATTTGTTACTGGCACAGCGCATGCTGCGCGACGACTACGCGGCGTCGATGTTCCGCCTGGGATTCAGCAATGAGGTTGCTGACATCCTCATGCGCCTTTCGCCGGCGCAATTGGTCAAGCTTGCAAGCTCCAGCTCGTTGCTGTGCCGCTTCCGCTTCGATGACTACAGCCTGTTGTCCGCGCTGACCCATGACGTTCTGGGTGGTGCGCTGCAGCAAGCGCACGCAACCATCCTGCTGGCCAAGCAGCCTGTCGAAGAATTGGCCTGACGGCCTGATCATTCCATCCGGAAGCACGTGTAATGGCCACCAAGAGCGTTTCGCAGGAAGCGGATGACATTCTGCTAGCCAGCTCCATGATCACTTTGGGAGCCCGGCTGCAGGTGCTGGAGGCTGAAACCAGCCTCAGCCACGACCGCCTGGCACGCTTGTACCGCGAAATCCGCGGCTGCTCGCCACCCAAGGGCATGCTGCCCTTTTCGGTTGACTGGTTCATGACCTGGCTGCCGAACATCCATTCCTCGCTCTTCTACAACGTGTATTCGTTCCTGAATACGCGCACCAGCAGCAAGGGCATACGCGCCACCATCGACGCCTATCGCCTCTATCTCGAAAACGCCGGCACCGATGCCGCCGAAGGCGCAGAGCCCGTCCTGAGCTTCACGCGCGCCTGGATGCTGGTGCGCTTTTTTGATAGCGGCATGCTGCAAATGTCCGCCTGCCGCCAATGCGGGGGGCATTTCATCGCCCATGCCCACGATCCCCAGTCGGATTTCGTGTGCGCGATCTGCCGGCCGCCACCCCGTGCCGGCAAGACCCGCGCTGCGGCCAAGGCGCGCTCCGGCACCCGCCCCGCACCCGTTGCGAATGCCGCCCGGCTCTGACCGGCGGTATTCAAATACATCAAAAGCCCTGGAAAACTCCCCGTAACCCGCCTTTTTGGGTCGGGGGGAACAGGGGATCATTGACGCCAGTTTTAGACTTCGTTGGCAGGGGCCTGATGTGTTGATTGTTATCGGTTTTCTCGTGGTGGCCGTGTCGGTCGTCGGCAGCTTCATAGCGCTGGGCGGCCATTTGGGCGCGCTATACCAGCCGTTCGAGCTCACGCTGATTTTCGGGGCGGCTTTTGGTGCCTTCCTCGCCAGCAACAGCAAGAAGTCGTTGATGCTGGTCAAGTCCGCCTTGCCCGACGCCTTGAAAAGCTCGCGCTACGGCAAGGACGTGTACATGGAGCTGATGGCGCTCTTGTACGTGCTGCTGAACAAGGCACGCCGCGAGGGCCTCATGGCCATCGAGTCGCATATCGAAGACCCGGAATCCAGTCCGATCTTCAGCGAGTACCCCCGCATCGCCAAAGACGCCAAGCTGATGGAGTTCATCACGGACTACCTGCGCATCATGATCAGCGGCAACATGAGCTCGTTCGAAATCGAGACGCTCATGGATGAGGAAATCGAAACCTACCGCCATGAGCGCGAAGTTCCTGTGCGCGCACTGCAGCAAATGGCCGATGGCCTGCCGGCCTTCGGTATCGTGGCCGCCGTGCTGGGCGTGATCAAGGCACTGGCCGCCGTGGACCAGCCTCCGGCGATCCTGGGCGACCTGATTTCCAAGGCCATGGTGGGCACGTTCCTGGGTATTT
This sequence comes from Achromobacter sp. K91, assembly GCF_003576205.1. Classification (NCBI taxonomy): domain Bacteria; kingdom Pseudomonadati; phylum Pseudomonadota; class Betaproteobacteria; order Burkholderiales; family Alcaligenaceae; genus Achromobacter; species Achromobacter sp. K91. Next base: position 29,382 of record NZ_QWFB01000063.1, read on the forward strand.
TGCTGGCCTACGGCTTCGTGGGGCCGCTGGCGTCGCGCATCGAGCGCCGCAGCGATGAGGCCACCAAGGTGCTGGAATGCATCAAGACCACGCTGCTGGCCAGCATGAACGGCTATCCGCCCCAGCTGGCCGTGGAGTTCGGCCGCAAGGTGCTGTTCTCTGCAGTGCGTCCGACCTTTGGTGAGCTGGAAGAGCACGTCCGGCAAGCCAAGTCCACCGCCACCGGCAAGGCCTGACGGAGCGGGCCATGAGCACGGTAAACAACCACCGTGTGGTGATCCGCCGCAAGAAGGTCCACGGCGGCGGGCACCACGGCGGCAGCTGGAAGATTGCATACGCCGACTTCATCACGGCGATGATGGCGTTCTTCCTGGTGATGTGGCTGATCAGCGTGGTCCCGCGCGAAGAGCTCAAGGGCATTGCGGAGTACTTCCGCATGCCATTGCGCGTCGCCATTACGGGCGGGCCCAGCAGTTCGGCCGAGACCAGCGCGGTTCCAGGAGGCGGCAGGGATCCCTTGCGCAGCGAGGGCGATGTGCGCCGCGCGCAGGGCAACCGCGTCGAGGCCCAGCCCATGGGCGACGCCGAACGCCGCGAACAGCATCGCCTGGAAAATCTGAAAAAGCGGCTCGAAAACGTCATCGAGACGAGTCCGGTGCTGAAGAGCTTCAGGCCGCAGCTGCTGATCGACCTGACTACCGAGGGTCTGCGCATCCAGATCATCGACAACCAGAACCGTCCGATGTTCGCCACCGGCCGCGCGGAAGTGCAGCCTTACATGCGCGACATCCTCAGGGAACTGGGGCCGGTCCTGAATGAATTGCCCAACAAGGTCAGCATCTCCGGCCACACCGACGCCTCGCAATACGCTCGCGGAGAGCGCGCCTATAGCAATTGGGAGCTGTCGGCCGACCGCGCCAATGCGTCGCGCCAGGAGCTGGTGGCGGGCGGAATGAACGAAAGCAAGGTCCTGCGCATCCAGGGGCTGTCGTCCAGCATGAGCCTGGTTAAAGATGACCCGTATGCGGCCGTTAATAGACGTATCAGCCTTGTGGTGCTCAACCAGAGCACCCAGCGGCGCATCGAAAGCGAGAACGCCGCGGCTGCGGACGTCAGCGCCAAGGATGCCCGCGAGGTAGGAACGGCGGTGGAAGCGGCGCAAGCCGCGGCCCAGGCCACGACGGCAACCAAACCAGGCGAGGCGGAGAGCAACCCGCCCGCGGAAGGGGTTCGATAGCAATGGCTGCAACGATTCTTGTGGCGGACGACTCGGCGACGATGCGCATGATCGTCCAGGCGACGTTGACGGGCGCTGGATGGAAAGTCCTGACGGCCGGCAATGGCCAGGAAGCGCTGGAATTGGCCAAGAGCCACCCGGTGGACCTGGTGGTCAGCGACTGGAACATGCCGGTCATGGGCGGTCTGGAGCTGATCCAGGGACTGCGCCAAGAGGACGAGTACCTGGACGTGCCGGTCTTGGTGTTGACCACCGAGGACGACGTGGACAGCAAGATGGCCGCCCGGGATCTGGGGGTCTGTGGCTGGCTTTCCAAGCCGGTCGACCCGGATGTGCTGGTGGAATTGGCGTCTGAACTGCTCGACGAGCAGGCCGGCGCGTAAGCAAGTTCATTTTTGAAGGCGTACGGGTCATGAGTTCTGGTTTGGACCTCAGTCAGTTTTACGAGACCTTTTTCGACGAGGCGGACGAGCTGCTCGCGCAGATGGAGCAGCTGCTGCTCGAGCTGGATGTGGGCGCGCCCGACATCGAACAGCTCAACGCGATCTTCCGCGCCGCCCACTCGATCAAGGGTGGGGCGGCCACCTTCGGCTGCTTCACGCAGCTGGCGGGCACGACCCATTTGCTGGAAAACCTCCTGGATGCGATCCGTCGCGGCGAAATGGCGCTGCGTACGGACATGATCGATATTTTCTTGGAAACGAAAGACGTGCTCAAAAGCCAACTGGATGCCTATCGGGCCTCCGAAGAGCCCGATGAAGCCGTGTTTGAGCGTATCTGCGCCGTACTGAGGCAGCTTGCGCTGGAGCATAAGGATCCCGCCGCGGCAGCCGCGCCGGCCGAGGCCCCTGCACCCGTGGCTGCGCCGGTTCCGGCCCCGGCTCCCGTGATCGCCCCGGCGCCTGCCCCCGAGCCCGCCGCGCAAGCGCCGGCAGCGGAAGCCGGCAGCTTGCCTCTGCGTGTGCGGATCACCAAGGTTTCGGACAAGGACGCCGCCTCCCTCCTCGAGGAAATGGGCAATCTCGGCAACGTCAAGGCCAGCGAACGCGCCGACGGCGCCCTGACCGTCTGGATGGACAGCACCTGCACGCCAGACGATATCGAGGCAGTATGCTGCTTCATCGTCGACGGCGACCAGCTGGAAATCAGCCGCGAGGCTGCTCCGGCGGGCGTAACGCAGGCTGCTGCTCCAATTGCGGCTGCGACGCCCGCGCCGGCTCCCGCACAGACGGCGCCCGAAGCGCCGGCCGTCGCCGAGTCGGCTGCGGCCGCCGAGGCCATCACACAGTCCACCCGCGCAGCCCGGCCCGCTGCGGCAGCTCCGGCGCACGCGGACAAGGAATCCACCTCGATCCGCGTCGGCGTCGAAAAGGTCGACCAGGTCATCAACCTGGTGGGCGAACTGGTCATTACCCAAGCCATGCTGGCCCAGACCGCATCCACGCTGGATCCGGTGCTGCACGACCGCCTGCTCAATGGCATGGAACAGCTTGAGCGCAATGCCCGCGACCTGCAGGAAGCGGTCATGTCCATCCGCATGATGCCGATGGATTACGTGTTCAGCCGCTTCCCACGCCTGGTGCGCGACATCGCTAGCAAGATGGGCAAGCAGATCGAACTGCAAACCCACGGCCGCGCAACGGAACTGGACAAGAGCCTGATCGAACGCATCATCGATCCGCTGACCCACCTGGTGCGCAACAGCCTGGACCACGGCATCGAGACGCCCGAAAAGCGCGTCGCCGCTGGCAAGGACCCCGTCGGACAGCTGGTGCTGTCGGCCCAGCACAACGGCGGCAACATCGTCATTGAAGTCAGCGACGACGGCGGCGGGCTGAACCGCGACAAGATCCTGAAGAAGGCGATCGCCCAGGGCCTGCCCGTTAACGAGAATTCGCCGGACGACGAAATCTGGCAGCTGATCTTTGCGCCGGGCTTCTCCACCGCCGAAAAGGTGACGGACATCTCCGGCCGAGGCGTGGGCATGGACGTGGTGCGCCGGAACATCCAGGACATGGGCGGCCACGTGCAGCTGTCGTGCGAGCCGGGCAACGGCACCACGACGCGCATCGTCCTGCCGCTGACGCTGGCCATTCTGGACGGCATGTCGGTGCGCGTCGGCGAGGAAACCTTCATCCTGCCGCTGAACCATGTAACCGAATCGCTGCAGCCCACCAATGACCAGATCTACTCGGTGGCGGGCAACGAGCGCGTGATGCACGTGCGCGGCGAGTACCTGCCGCTGGTCGAAATGCACCGGGTGTTCTCGGTCAGCGACGCCCAGACCGATCCCACGCAGGCCATCGCGGTCATCATGCAAGCCGAGGACCGCCGGTTTGCGTTGCTGGTGGATCACCTGATCGGCCAGCACCAGGTGGTGGTGAAGAATCTGGAATCGAATTACCGCAAGGTGCCGGGCATTTCCGCCGCCACCATCCTGGGCGATGGCAGCGTGGCCCTGATCGTCGACGTATTTGCGCTTGCGCGCGCCAACCGCGAGCGTTGGTCGCAGCCCGAAGCCATTCTGAATTGATGGAGAAATAAACCTCATGGCAGCCAAACCGCAAGCGCAAGCCGCGCGCAATGAAGATGTCGGCAGCGAGTTCCTGGTGTTCACGCTGGGCGACGAAGAGTACGGCATCGACATCCTGAAGGTGCAGGAGATCCGCGGCTACGACGCCGACACGGTCACCCGCATCGCGAATGTTCCGCCGTTCATCAAGGGCGTGACGAACCTGCGCGGCATCATCGTGCCCATCGTCGACCTGCGTATCAAGTTCAACCTGGGCCGCGTCGACTACAACGAGCAGACCGTGGTAATCATCCTGAACCTCGACCGCCGCGTCGTCGGTATCGTGGTGGATGGCGTGTCCGATGTGCTCATGCTCAATTCGGGCCAGATCCGCCCGGCGCCGGAATTCGGCGCCACTTTGTCCACCGAGTACCTGACGGGTCTGGGCACGGTGGACGAACGCATGCTGATCCTGGTGGATATTGAAAAAATGATGACCAGCGACGAAATGGCGCTGGTGGAGAAGGTCGCGTCCTGATCGGAACGGCCTGCTGGGAGGTAAAAGCGCCATATTGAACCCAATGTGGCGCTTTCCTTTAACGACTTCAATCTGGGAGTGGTTCTTGTGATGCGCAAGTTCTTCGCAAACATGACGATACGCAGCAGCCTGTTGTGGGTGCTGGCGTTTTTCTCATTCATGTTGGTGATAGGGGCCGCGTTGGGCGTGCTGTCCCTGCGCATCAGCAATGGCACCCTGGCGCAGATCAAGCAATCGCAAGAGCTGGATGACGCGGTCGGCCGCGTGGTCTCCAGCTACAAGGACACCATGACTGGCCTGGGCCGCGCGGCCGCCGCCAACTATGCGGACATCGTGAAGAGCGTGGGGCAGCCCACCTTGCTGACCCAGGGCTTGTCTTCCGAGGCGGCTGGCCTGCTGGAGCGGGCCAAGGCCTCCATGAACAAGGGGCAGGCCGAGTACGAGTATTACAAGAGCCTGGCTCGGCCCGCCGAAGCGGCCGACGCCCTGAAAGAAATCGACGAATCCTATGACGCGCTGGTCCGGCAAGGGCTGACGCCGCTGGTGGCCGCCTTGGAAAAGGCGGACATGCCTGCCTACCAGAAGCAAGTCCAGACAGTACAGGACGCTCTCGAGGGGCGGTACGCGCGCGCCATCGAAGGCTTTGATTTCTGGCGCGCCAGCAAGACGCTGGATGCGCACGAAGTGGCACAGGTGCGCTACCAGTTCGTCCTGATGGCAGTCGCCGCCGGCGGCGTGATCGCCGCGCTGCTTGTGTTCGCCACCTATGTGTTCCTGCGTCGCCGCGTGCTGCTGCCGCTGAAGGAAGCCGGTCATCACTTCGACCGCATCGCCGGTGGCGACCTCACCGCCCGCGTGGACGCGCGCAATACCAACGAAATCGGCCAGCTGTTCGCCGCCTTGAAGCGCATGCAGGAAAGCCTGACCCGCACCGTGGCGTCAGTGCGCCGCGGCGTGGATGAGATCAACGTCGGTTCGCACGAGATCGCGGCGGGTAATACGGACCTGTCCAGCCGCACCGAGCAGCAAGCGGCCTCGCTGGAAGAAACCGCGGCTTCGATGGAAGAGCTGGCCTCTACCGTCAAGCAGAACGCCGACAATGCGCGCCAGGCCAACCAGCTGGCGGCCAGCGCCTCGGACGTGGCAGAGCGCGGCGGTTCGGCGGTGTCGGAAGTGGTCCACACCATGCAGGAAATCTCGGCAAGTTCGCGCAAGATTTCCGAGATTGTGTCCGTGATCGACGGCATTGCCTTCCAGACCAATATCCTGGCGCTGAATGCAGCGGTGGAAGCAGCCCGAGCGGGCGAGCAGGGCAAAGGCTTTGCCGTGGTGGCAGGCGAAGTGCGCTCGTTGGCGCAGCGCAGCGCCCAGGCGGCCAAGGAAATCAAGGGCCTGATCGAGGATTCCGTGACCAAGGTAGGCGCGGGCTCGCAGCAGGTGGAGCGCGCCGGCTCGACGATGCAGGAGATCGTGGCCTCGGTGAAGCGCGTGACGGACATCATGGGCGAGATCTCGGCGGCGTCCGAAGAGCAGTCCAGCGGCATCGAGCAGGTCAACCGTGCCGTGTCGCAGATGGACGAGGTGACGCAGCAGAACGCGGCGCTGGTGGAAGAGGCTGCAGCAGCTGCGGGTTCTCTGCAGGAGCAGGCGCAGCGCCTGGCCGAAGCGGTGTCCGTGTTCAAAATCAACGTGGGTGAGGTCATCGAGGTTCCGGCCCAGCGCCTGTCGTCGGCGCGTTCCGCCGGTGACGACACCCGCTTGCAGGCGCCTGACGCGCTTGCGCTTGGGCACTGAGGATCGCAGTGGCTACAGCAGCGGCAACCCAGGCGCCGTCCATTTCGGTGGAACGCCAATTCGATTTTCGCGACGCGGACTTTTCGCGCGTGCGCAAGATGATTCACGCCTATGCGGGAATTTCGTTGGGCACGCACAAGCGCGAAATGGTCTACAGCCGGCTTGCCCGGCGCCTGCGCGCGCTGGGCATGCAGGATTTCGGCAGCTATCTGGACCAGCTTGAAAACGAACCGAATGCGGCCGAGTGGGAAGATTTCGTCAACGCATTGACGACCAACCTGACCGCCTTCTTCCGCGAATCGCATCACTTCCCCATCTTGGCTGACTTTGCCAAACGGCGCGGCGGCCCGGTGTCGGTGTGGTGCTGTGCGGCCTCCACCGGGGAAGAACCGTATTCCATCGCCATGACGCTGGTGGAAGCGCTGGGCCCTCGGGCCAGTGCAAGTTCGGTGCTGGCCACCGATATCGACACCAATGTGCTCACCCGCGCGCGCGCGGGGGTCTACCCGGCCGAGCGCGTGGACAAAATGGATAGCGAGCGTCTGCGGCGCTTCTTCTTGAAAGGCCGGGGCGCCAACGAAGGGCAGGTCCGGGTGCGTCCCGAGATCGCTGACATGGTCCGATACGAGACGCTGAACCTGTTGGCGCCGACGTGGCAGATCAACGAACAGTTTGATGTGATCTTCTGTCGCAACGTCATGATTTATTTCGACAAACCTACCCAGGCCAGGATCCTGGAACGGTTTGTGCCGCTGCTCAAGCCGGGTGGCTTGCTGTTTGCTGGCCATTCCGAGAACTTCACCTATATCAGCCGGGACTTTCGTCTGCGCGGGCAGACTGTCTATGAATGCGCGGGCAGGTCCTGAGCGGGCCGAGGCAGCAAAAATGAAGAAAATTAGCGTTTTGTGTGTGGACGATTCGGCGTTGGTGCGTGGCCTGATGACCGAGATCATCAACAGCCAGCCGGACATGGAGGTGGTCGCAACCGCGCCCGATCCGCTGGTGGCACGCGAACTCATCAAGCGCCATAACCCCGACGTGCTGACGCTGGACGTGGAAATGCCCCGCATGGACGGGCTGGATTTCCTGGAAAAACTGATGCGCCTGCGGCCCATGCCGGTGGTGATGGTGTCGTCGCTGACCGAGCGCGGCGGCGAAATCACGTTGCGGGCCCTGGAACTGGGCGCGATCGACTTCGTCACCAAGCCCAAGCTGGGCATCCGCGACGGCCTGCTCGAATACACCGAGATCATCGCCGACAAGATACGCGCCGCCTCGCGCGCCAAGCTGCGCGCGCCAGCAGCGCACGCCGCGCCCGCCGCACCCGCGCCCATGTTGCGCCGTCCGCTGTCCAGCTCGGAAAAGCTGGTCATCGTCGGCGCGTCCACGGGCGGCACGGAAGCGATCCGCGAGGTGCTGCAGCCGTTGCCGCCCGACAGCCCGGCCATCCTGATCACCCAACACATGCCGGCGGGCTTCACGCGCTCCTTTGCGCAACGCCTGGATGCCCTGTGTGCGGTGACGGTCCGTGAAGCCGTGCACGGCGACCGCGTGTTGCCCGGGCACGTTTATCTGGCGCCGGGCGGTGACATGCACATGCGTCTGGGCCGCAGCGGCGCCAACTACGTGATCGAGCTTGAAGCCAGCGAACCCGTCAACCGCCATCGCCCGTCGGTGGACGTGCTGTTCAACTCGGCGGCCGTCGCCGCGGGCAAGAACGCCATCGGCGTCATCCTGACCGGCATGGGCAAGGATGGCGCGGCCGGCATGCTGGCCATGCACCGCGCGGGCGCCCACACGATTGCGCAGGACGAGGCCAGCTGCGTCGTCTTCGGTATGCCCCGCGAAGCTATCGCCTTGGGCGCCGCGGATGAAGTGGTTTCGTTGTCGGCGATAAGCGAACGCATTCTGACTCGCCTGGGCGATCGCGGGCACCGCGTCTGACGCGCAAGGCTCCCCGATCGGTCCAAGCTAAATTTTTTCTGGAGTAGAAGATGGTAGACAAGGGCCTGAAGATTCTGGTGGTGGATGACTTCCCCACCATGCGGCGGATCATCCGCAACCTGCTCAAAGAGCTGGGTTTCGAGAACGTGGATGAGGCCGAAGACGGCGCCATCGGCCTGGAAAAGCTGCGCAACGGCGGTTTCCAGTTCGTGGTGTCGGACTGGAACATGCCCAATCTCGACGGCCTGGAGATGCTCAAGCAGATCCGCGCCGACGCGGCGCTGGCCTCGCTGCCCGTGCTGATGGTGACGGCCGAGGCCAAGAAGGAAAACATCGTTGCCGCGGCCCAGGCCGGCGCCAACGGTTATGTGGTCAAGCCTTTCACTGCGGCGACGCTGGAAGAGAAGCTCAACAAGATCTTCGAGAAAATCGCCGGTTGAGGTGAGCCATGAGCACGACGGAACATGAGAGCCCGGGCGAATCCCCCGACCTGATCCACCGCATCGCGTCGCTGACGCGCATGCTGCGCGACAGCATGCGCGAACTGGGGCTGGATCAGGCCATCAAGGACGCAGCCAACGCCATTCCCGATGCCCGCGACCGTCTGCGCTACGTGGCGCAGATGACGGAGCAGGCCGCCAACCGCGTCTTGAACGCCACCGAGCAGGCCGGCCCCATCCAGGATGGCCTGTCGCGCTCGGCGCAGGCGCTGGATGCGCGCTGGCAGCAGTGGTACGACCAGCCCCTGGAATTGCCCGAGGCGCGCGAGCTTGTGAAGGACACGCGCGCCTACCTGCAGGATGTGCCGAAGCAGGCGCAGCAGACGCAATCCCAGCTGATGGAAATCATCATGGCGCAGGATTTCCAGGACCTCACGGGCCAGGTCATCATGCGCATGATGGACGTGGTCGGCGCGATCGAGCGTGAACTGCTGCAGGTGCTGCTGGACAACGTCCCGCAAGAACGCCGCGACGAAGCCAACAGCCTGCTCAACGGGCCGCAGATCAGTCCGCAAGGCAAGACCGACGTAGTGACCAGCCAGGACCAGGTCGACGACCTGCTGGCCAGCCTGGGCTTCTAGCCGGGAGCCGCGCCGCCGGACTGGGACTCCGGCGGTGCATTTTCCGGGTGGTGCCGCCCGCGCATGAAGGTAGTCCCTAAGGGCGCAAAGCGCGCCTCGTGGATAGACTCCCCTCCAAAACAATAATCAGGGGCCGTGCAGCGTGAATCATGGCGCGCAATGCGCGCCAGGCAACGGATGCCCATAGAAGGCGATCCGGGCCGGCACAAGGAGATTGATCATGGCCAGATCCGTATTCCGCCTGGGCGGCATGTGGCGGTTGTTGCGGCGGCTCAATCGCGGCGACGCGACCCTGTCGGAACGTACGCTATCCATCAGCCCGGCCGTTTGGCCGCTGTACGGTTTCATGGCGCGCATACGCAGCCGCATCATGACCGTACGCCAATCCAGCATCGAAATCGCGCTGAACGCCGCCCGCACGCAGTTCCAGGCGGGCCATTGTTCGATCCTGGCACAGGAGCAGGCGCGGGCCGCGGAAGCGCTCGCGGCCAGCGGCGCGCAAATCGCCGCGTTGTCGACGTCAACCTCCACCCATGCGCGCGAGATTGCCGAGGTGTCAGGGCAAAATCTGCACGCGGCGCAGCAGGCGCTGGCCGAACTGTCCGACGTCAAGGCGCGGGTGGAGCGCATGACGCGGGAGATGGCTTCATTCACCGAGGTGGTCGGTCAACTGACAGACCGCGCCCACTCCGTTGGGGACATCAGCAAGCTGATCAAGGAGATCGCCTTGCAGACTCAACTCCTGGCCTTGAACGCCGGGGTCGAGGCGGCCCGGGCGGGGGACTGTCTCTTATACACATCT
>NZ_QWFB01000080.1:0-38496 GCF_003576205.1 Achromobacter sp. K91
AGATGTGTATAAGAGACAGCAGCCGCCCCGCCCCGGCCAGCCGCAGCAACCGGCCAACGCCCAGCAGCAGACCAGCACGCAAGCGGCCACCGGCAACCTCAACGAACGCCGCGACGCCACCACCAACTACGAAGTGGATCGCACGATCAGCCACATCAAGCAGCCGGTAGGCAACCTCAAGCGCCTGTCGGTGGCCGTGGTGGTCAACTACATGCGCGACAAAGACGGCGAACTGCAGCCCCTGCCGGCCGAAGAGCTGAACAAGCTGACCAACCTCGTGCGCGAAGCCATGGGCTACTCCGAGACCCGTGGCGACTCGCTCAACCTGGTCAACAGTCAGTTCAACGATGGCCCGCCGCCGGTGCCGATGTGGCGCGATCCGGAAATGATCTCGCTGTTCAAGACGATCCTGGCCTGGCTGGTCGGTGGCGTGCTGGCACTGTGGCTGTATCGCCTGCTGCGCCGCACGGTGGGCGACTACCTCTACCCGCCGGTCGATCCGGAACAGGCTGAAGCCGAACGCATCGAAGCTGCACGCGAGGCCCAGGACGCGGCCCGCGCCAAGGAAGTGGACCGCTACCAGGACAACCTGGAACGCGCCCGCACGATGGCCAACAAGGATCCGCGCGCCGTCGCGATGGTTCTGCGCACCTGGATGAATAAAGATGAAAAATGATTCCACCCCGCTGGACGGCATGACGCGCAGCGCCGTGCTGATGATGTCGCTGGGCGAAGATGCGGCGGCCGAGGTCTTCAAATACCTCGGCGCCCGTGAAGTCCAGCAGGTCGGCGCCGCCATGGCCAGCCTGAAACAGGTCACGCGCAGCGACGTTGCAGTGGTACTGGAAGAGTTCCGCCAGGAGGCCGACCAATTCATGGCCGTCACGCTGGGCTCGGACGACTACATCCGCACCGTGTTGACCAAGGCACTGGGCAGCGACCGCGCAGCCGGCCTGATCGAAGACATCCTGGAAGCCGGCGAAGGCGGCAGCGGCATCGATGCGCTGAACTGGCTGGATCCGAACACCGTGGCCGAACTTATCGGCGACGAACACCCGCAGATCATCGCGACCATCCTGGTGCACCTGGAGCGCGACCGCGCCGCCGGCGTACTGGCGCTCCTGACGGACCGCCTGCGCAACGACGTGATGCTGCGTATCGCCACGTTCGGCGGCGTGCAGCCCGCAGCGCTGTCCGAGCTCACGGAAGTCCTGAATTCGGTCCTGGCCGGCCAGGGCGCAAAGCGCAGCAAGATGGGCGGCGTGCGCACCGCGGCCGAGATCCTGAACATGATGAACTCGACCCAGGAAGAAACTGTGGTCGCCAGCCTGCGCGAGCGCGACAACGATCTGGCACAGAAGATCATCGACGAGATGTTTGTCTTCGACAACCTGCTCGACGTCGAGGATCGCGCCATCCAGCTCATCCTCAAGGAAATCGACAACGACACGCTCATGGTTGCGCTCAAGGGCGCGCCGGAAGAGCTGCGCGCCAAGTTCCTGCGCAATATGTCCAGCCGCGCGGCCGAAATGCTGCGCGAAGACCTGGACGCGCAAGGTCCGATCCGCATGTCCAAGGTCGAGACCGAGCAGAAGAAGATCCTGCAGATCGCGCGTCGCCTGGCCGAAAGCGGCCAGATCGTCCTGGGCAACCAGGGAGACGACACCTATGTCTGAGGTGGACAGCGGCGCCACGACGCTCATCTCGCGCAGCGCCGCCTGGCGGCGCTGGCAGATGCTGTCGTTCGACGAGCCCGCGGTCGTCGAGGCGGAGCCGGAACCCGAACCCGACCCCGGACCGGATCCCGAAGTGGTGATGGCCCAGCTGCGCGCCCAGGCGCTTGTCGAAGGCCGCGAGGAAGGCCACGCGCAGGGCCATGCCGCCGGCCTGGAAGTTGGCCAACAGGCTGGCTACGAAGCCGGCCTGGCCGCCGGCCGCGAACAAGGCTACGCAGAAGGTCTCGTCCAGGCGCGTGAACAGGGCGCCGCGGAAGCACAGCGCCTGCATGCGCTGGTCGAAGCCTGCGCCGCTTCCCTCGGCTCGCTCGAAGAAAAAATGGGCCAGGGCCTGCTGACCCTCGCCCTGGACATCGCCCAGCAGGTAGTGCGCACCACGCTCGCAGACCAGCCGGAAACCGTTATCAACGCGGTGCGGGAAGTGCTGCACATCAACCCCACCGCCGGCGGCCAGATGCGCCTGTGGGCCAACCCCGAAGACATCGAACTGATCCGCCTGCATCTGGCGGATGAGCTCAAGGAAGGCCACTGGCGCGTCCTGGCCGATGAGTCCATCTCGCGCGGAGGCTGCCGCGCCGAAACGCCCTTTGGTGACATCGACGCCACCTTGCAGACGCGCTGGCGCCGGGTCGCGGCCTCCTTGGGCCGCAACGTATCCTGGGAGGAACCGGTGTGAGCGCCAATCCGGCCTCCCTCCAGCCCGGCCAACCGGCTGCGTCCGCTACTACGGTTCCGGTCATCGACCGCTGGCAGACCCAACTGCAAATCGGCTCCATCCGCGCGGGCTCGACCGATCCGTGGCTCGTCAGCGGCAAGATTACGCGCGCCACAGGTCTGGTGCTGCACGCGACCGGCCTGCGTCTGCCCGTCGGAGCAGCCGCCCGCATCGAAATCGCTCGCGGCCACGACCACTGGGCGGATGCCGAAGTCGTGGGTTTCGACGGCCACACGCTCTACCTGATGCCGCAGGCTGATATCTCGGGCCTGCCGCCCGGCGCCCGCGTCGTGCCTGGCGAGCCCCCCGTGCAACGCCAGATCCCGTTGCCGCGCAAGGCCGAACTGAACGGCAACGCCAAGCCGCAGCTGGGCCGCCACCTGCCGGTGGGCAACGCCTTGCTGGGCCGGGTACTGGACGGCGCCGGCCGCCCGCTGGACGGACTTGGTCCGCTCACGGGCGCCGAACTGGCCCCCCTGTCCGCCCAACCGATCAACCCGCTATCCCGCGCCCCCATCGATACGGTGCTCGACACCGGCGTGCGCGCCATCAATGGCCTGCTCACCGTCGGCCGCGGACAGCGCATGGGCCTGTTCGCAGGGTCTGGCGTCGGCAAGAGCGTACTGCTCGGCATGATGGCCCGTTACACCAAGGCCGACGTCATCGTCGTCGGCCTTATCGGCGAACGTGGCCGCGAAGTCAAGGAATTCATCGAACACAACCTGGGCCCGGAGGGCCTGGCGCGCTCCGTCGTGGTGGCTGCGCCGGCGGACGTGTCGGCGTTGCTGCGCCTGCAAGGCGCCGCCTACGCCACGCGCCTGGCCGAACACTTCCGCGATCAGGGCCTGGACGTGCTCCTGATCATGGATTCGCTGACCCGCTACGCCATGGCGCAGCGGGAGATCGCGCTGGCCATCGGCGAGCCGCCGGCAACCAAGGGCTATCCGCCCTCGGTCTTCGCCAAGCTGCCGACGCTGGTCGAGCGCGCCGGCATGGGCGCGCCTGGACCATCCGGCAAGGCCGGCTCGATCACCGCCTTCTACACCGTGCTGGCCGAAGGCGACGACCAGCAGGATCCGATCGCCGATTCGGCTCGCGCCATCCTGGATGGCCACGTCGTGCTGTCGCGCCACCTGGCCGAAGCAGGCCATTACCCGGCCATCGACATCGAAGCGTCGATCTCGCGCGCCATGACTTCGCTGATCACGCCCGAGCAGTTCGCCGTGGTGCGCCGCTTCAAGCAAAGCCTGTCGCGCTACCAGCGCAACCGCGATCTGATCGCGGTGGGCGCCTACGCTGCCGGCAACGATCCGCAGCTGGACGAGGCCATCGCCCGCTATCCACGCCTGGAAGCCTTCCTGCAACAAGACATCGGCGAAAACGTCGGCTATGAAGCCGCCGTCAGCCAATTGCGCGCCAGTTTCGAATTGAGGGACGCTTATGCCTAGCCAATTGCCTTTGGACATGCTGATCAACCTGGCCAAAGAGAGCACGGACGAAGCCGCCCGCCTCCTCGGCAGGCTCAGCGCCGAACGCACCAACGCCGAACGCCAGCTGTCCATGCTGCACGACTACCGTCAGGACTACCTGGAACGGTTGCAACAGGCAATGACCAGCGGAATGTCCGCCAGCGACTGCCATAACTACCAGCGCTTCATCAGCACGCTGGACGACGCCATCAGCCAACAACAAGGCGTGTTGCGCCAAGCCGACGACAACCTCGCCAAGGGCCGGCTCTACTGGCAACAGGAAAAGCGCAAGCTCAACTCCTACGACGCCCTGGCGCAGCGCGAACTGCGCGCCCAGGCCGTGGTGGAATCCCGCCGCGAACAGCGCGCCAACGATGAATATTCCGCCCGTCTGGTCCAGCGCCAGACCGGCATGCATTAAGCAATACCTAACAGGAAGCCCCAGATGAACGCTCCCCTGCCCCTGCCCTCCATCGCGCCCGCCGCACCCTCGTCGATCGCCGACGCGCTCGGCGCCAAGAGCGCGCCTGTAAACAACAAGAAGGGCCCCAGCTTCTCCGACGTGCTGGCCCAGCAGCGTCCCGCGCAACAACGCCCCAACCAGGCCGCCGACTCGCGCCCCGCGAACAACGGCTCCAAGACGCCGGCTGATGGCAAGACATCCAGCGACCCAGCCGCCCGCGCCGAAGGCGCCGCCGCCGGCGCCATCGACGAGGCGGTGCAAGCCGCCGCGCAGGCCGAGGCAGGCGCACTCGCCGTTGCGGCCGCTCAACCCGCGGTCATACTCCCGCAGCAAGCCCTCGAAATCGCGGCCCAGGCCGCAGAACAAGTGCAGCTCGCGCGCGGCAACGCCACCGCTGCCGCCGCAGCGATGAGCAGCGGCGCCGCCGTTCTGACCGCCGCATTGAATGCCGCCGACGCGGCACCCGCGACGCAGGCGCAGGCCGCTGCCATCGCAGCCTCTGGCGCTGTCGGCCTGACCGCTCCGCAGGCAGAGGCTGCCGCCGCGTTGGCCGCCCGCGAGGCAGAAATCGCCGTACCGGTCGTCACCGCGGCAGCCAAGCCCGGCACTGACGCCGCGGCCGTCGCGCAAACGCCGGTCCGCACCCCGGCCGCTACCGCGCCCGTCAAGGCCGAAACGCCGCGACTCGCTGCGGAGGTCGCGCTGCCCCGTCCCGCGCGCGACGCACGCCCCGCCGCGGACCATGGCACCATGCCAGAACAGACCGACGAGACCCCTGCCCTGGCCAGCGCGCAACAGCAATTCCAGGCACCCCAGCATGGCGCCTCGGCCCAGGACCATCTGGCCCAGGCGCTTGCCGCAGCCGCGCAGCGTCCTGCCACCGCTCCCATTGCAAACCCTGCAGCGGTCGCCGCTCCGGTCGTGCCGGTCGTGCTGCAAGTCGCCACTCCCGTCGGCGGCACCCACTGGGGCACGGAGCTCGGCCAACAGGTCGTCATGATGAGCCACAACGCGCGCCAAGGCATGCAAACTGCCGAACTGCGCCTCGATCCGCCCGATCTCGGCCCGCTGCGCGTCAGCCTGAACCTGTCGGACGGCGTCGCCAGCGCTTCGTTCGTGTCGGCCCACGCCTCGGTACGCCAGGCGATCGAAACCGCCATCCCGCAACTGCAGCAGGCGCTGGCCCAGGCCGGCATCTCGCTGGGGCAGACCAGCGTGGGTGAACAAGCCGCCCAACAGGAGTTCGCGCAACAAGGCGGCAACAGCTCGCAACGCCATGCCGGAGGCGCCCAGACTGGCGCCGAAGCCGTGGCTGAAGCACCGGCTGCGGTAACGGCCCCGCGCAACGCCAACGCGCTGGTGGACACCTTCGCCTGACAAAGCAACGCATCGCTCCCGGCCACGGCTGCGGGCGGTGCAGCAATAGCTTGAGATACGCGGCTTTCGCCCTGTTTTTCGCCTCCAAGCGGAAGCGGCATTTGGGGCAGAATGCTTTCATCCACTAAGAACCCGTTTTCATCAGCGGCAAAACACGCATCGACACCGAGATGGCGACTTCCAAACCTTCACCCATGCCTGCGCGCGGCGCGCCTTCTTCCCGCTCCGGCGGCATGGGCCGTATTCTTCGCCCCTTGCTGGCAATCCTGGTCCTGCTCATCGTTGCCGCGGCCAGCGCCGGCGCAACCTGGTTCATCACCCAACGCATGCAGCCGCAGAACAGCGCAACCGTGCAGCTCGGCGTCGGTCAGGTGCCGGCAGGGCAACCTGGCCAACCCGGTCAGCCCGGCCAACCCGAACAAGGCCCGCAAGCAGCCCCGACCACCTTTGTCGCGCCGCCGGCCAACCCGGTCGCCGTGCCCGCGCCGATCTTCGTACCGATCGAACCCTTCACCGTCACGCTGCAGAATCCTGATACGGAACGCATCATGCACGTGGGCCTGACGTTGCGCGTCAGCGACGAACAAACCCGCACGCGCCTCGAAAAGTACATGCCTGAAGTGCGCAGCCGCATCCTGATGGTGCTGTCGTCGCAATCGCCCACCGGCGTACAGACTCAGCAAGGCAAGACCGACATGGCCAACGCCATCAAGCAGGCCGTGAATCGCCCCTTCTCGCCCCTGCCGGACGGCCAGTACGTCACCGACGTACTGTACACGGCGTTCGTGGTGCAATAAGCATGGCCTACGAGGCATTTCTTTCGCAGGACGAGGTTGATGCGCTGTTGGCGGGCGTCACCGGCGAAAGCGACAGCAAAGCTAGCGCCACGGACCCGAACGCCGGCGCCCGCGCCTACGACCTGAGTTCGCCCGAGCGCGTCGTACGCCGCCGCATGCAGACGCTGGAGCTCATCAACGAGCGTTTCGCCCGGCAGATGCGCCACGTGCTGCTGAACTTCATGCGCCGCAGCGCGGACATCACCGTAGGTTCGATCAAGATCCAGAAGTACGCGGATTTCGAACGCAACCTGCCCGTGCCGAGCAATCTGAACATGATTCAGATGAAGCCCCTGCGCGGCACGGCCCTCTTCACCTATGACCCGAACCTGGTGTTCCTGGTCATCGACAGCCTGTTCGGCGGCGATGGCCGCTACCACACGCGCGTCGAAGGCCGCGACTTCACCACGACTGAACAGCGCATCATCCGGCGCCTGCTCAACCTGACCCTGGAAAGCTACGGCAAGTCCTGGGATCCCGTCTATCCGATCGAATTCGAGTACGTGCGTTCGGAGATGCACACCAAGTTCGCCAGCATCACCGGCAACAATGAAGTGGTGGTCGTCACCTCGTTCCACATCGAATTCGGCGCGACCGGCGGCGACCTGAACATCTGCCTGCCCTATTCCATGATCGAACCGGTGCGCGATCTGCTGACGCGCCCGCTGCAGGAAACCACGCTCGAAGAAGTCGACCAGCGCTGGGCGCAGCAGCTCTCGCGCCAGGTACGTAGCGCCGACATCGACGTGGTAGCGGAATTTGCCCGCATCCCCTCGTCGATCCGCGAACTGATGAGCCTGAAGGTCGGCGACGTCCTCCCCGTGACCGTACCCGAAACCATAGTCGCCAGCGTCGACGGCGTGCCGCTGATGGAATGCGGCTACGGCGTCTTCAACGGCCAGTACGCCCTGCGCGTACAGAACATGTTTACCCACGATACAGAATCCAACGAGGCCTCTGACCATGACTGACAAGAACGAGCCCGGTACCGGCTCGTCCCCGGCCGACGACTGGGCCGACGCGCTCGCCGAACAATCCCGCGCCAATCCGCCCACCCAGGCCGACGGCCTGAAGCCCCAGGACGACTGGGCGGCCGCCATGGCCGAGCAGACCAGTGCGGCGGCACCCGCTGCCGCGCCGGCCCCCGCAGCGGCGGCGCCTGCCGCTCCTGCCGCAGCCGCCCAATCTGCCGCCCAATCCGTATTCAAACCCCTGGCCGGCACCGCCGGCGGCGCTGGCGCCGACATCGACCTGATCATGGACGTACCCGTCCAGCTGACGGTCGAGCTGGGTCGCACCCGCCTGACCATCAAGAACCTGCTCCAGCTGGGTCAGGGCTCCGTGGTCGAGCTGGACGGCCTGGCAGGCGAGCCGATGGACATCTTCGTCAACGGCTACCTGATCGCCCAGGGCGAAGTCGTGGTCGTGGAAGACAAGTACGGCATCCGCCTGACCGACATCATCACGCCGTCCGAGCGGATCAACCGCTTGAACAACCGCCGCTGACCCTGGCGCCATGGACGATACCGCCCTCCTGCGCGTCGTTGCCGGCCTGATCCTGGTCGTGGCCGCCATCCTGGCCTCGGCCTGGCTGGCGCGCCGCGCCGGGCTGACACAACGCGGCGGCGGCAACCTGCTGCGGCAGGTCGCAAGCCTGCCCGTCGGTCCGCGCCAGAGCATCGTGGTGGTGGAATTCGAGAACACCTGGCTGGTGGTGGGCGTCGGCCCGAACCAGCTCAATACCCTGCATACCCTGCCCGCCGGCCAGTTGCCGGAGGCTTCGACCTTGCCCGCGGCCGCCTTCGCGGCCAAGCTGGGCCAGGCGCTCAAGCGCCGCTAGCGCTGCCGCGCCCTCCAAGCGACACCCATGAGTTTGCCCACAAGCACGACACCCGTCCGCGCCCGGCCCGGCGCACTGCACCTGCTCGGCGCCGCCGCCCTGCTGGGCCTTACCCTGTTTCCCGCGGGTGTCGTCGCGCAGGCCACCTTGCCAGCGCTGACCGCCACGCCGGGTCCGAACGGTTCCGAAACCTATTCGCTCAGCATGCAGACCTTGCTGCTGATGACGTCGCTGTCGTTCCTGCCTGCCGCGCTGCTGATGATGACGGGCTTCACCCGCATCATCATCGTGCTGGGCCTGCTGCGCAGCGCCATGGGCACGGCCATGTCGCCGCCCAACCACGTGCTGATCGGCCTGGCGCTGTTCCTGACCTTCTATACGATGTCGCCGGTGTTCGACAAGATCTACACCGACGCCTACAAGCCGCTGTCCGAAGGCTCGATCCAGTTCGAGGCTGCAGTCGAGCGTGCCGCCGCGCCGCTGCGCACCTTCATGTTGCACCAGACGCGCGAGAACGATCTGTCGCTGTTCGCCAACCTGGCCAAGCAGCCGGCGCTGGAAGACCCTACTCAGGTGCCCCTGCGCATCCTGGTGCCGGCGTTCATCACCAGCGAACTCAAGACCGCGTTCCAGATCGGCTTCACCATCTTCATCCCCTTTCTCATCATCGACCTGGTCGTCGCCAGCGTACTGATGGCGCTGGGCATGATGATGGTGCCGCCAGTAACGGTGGCCCTGCCCTTCAAGCTGATGCTTTTCGTGCTGGCCGACGGCTGGAATCTGCTCATGGGCTCCCTGGCCCAGAGCTTCTACCAATAACGCCTGGAGGAAAATCGCCATGACCGCCGAAACCGTCATGACCATGACCTACCAGGCGATGAAAATTGTGCTGGCGATGGCCGGGCCCTTGCTGCTCGTGACACTGGTGGTCGGTCTGGTCATCAGCATCTTCCAGGCCGCCACGCAGATCAACGAAATGACGCTGTCGTTCATTCCGAAGCTGTTGGCCATGTGCGGCGTGCTGGTGCTGCTGGGCCCCTGGCTTATTGGCGTCATGGTCGACTACATACGGCAGCTGATCGGCCAGATCCCCATGCTGGTGTCCTGAGCGGCGCCCGCCGCCGGACACCGGACATTCCCCCATGATCGCCTTCACGCTCGAGCAGCTCAACGGCTGGATCGGCCAGTTTCTCTGGCCGTTCGTGCGCATCCTGGCGCTCGTGGGCACCGCCCCGCTGTTCTCCGAATCGCTGATTCCCATCAAGGTCAAGGTAGGACTGTCCTTCGTGCTGGCCGTCGCGATCAGTCCGGCGCTCGATCCCGTGCCGCCCATCGCGCCCGGCTCGTTTGCCGGACTGTGGATGGTGATGCAGCAAGTGCTGATCGGCATCGCACTGGGATTCACCATGCGCCTGGTATTCGCCGCCGTACAGACCGCCGGCGAATTCGTCGGTCTGCAGATGGGCCTGTCGTTCGCGTCGTTCTTCGATCCGAGCTCCGGCGCCAATACCGCGGTGCTGTCGCGCCTGTTCAACATCATTGCGATGCTGACTTTTCTGGCCTTGGACGGCCATCTGCTGGTCCTGGCCGCGCTGGTTCGCTCTTTCGACACCTTGCCCGTCGCCATGATCCAGTTGCATCAGAACGGCTTTGGCGTGGTGGTGGAATGGGGCAAGACCATATTCGTATCGGGCCTGTTGCTGGCCCTGCCCCTGATCTGCGCGCTGCTGACCATCAACCTGGCCATGGGCATCCTGAATCGCGCGGCGCAGCAGCTGTCAGTGTTCTCTATCGGCTTTCCCGTAACGCTCATCATCGGCGTCACCATTCTGACGGTCGTGCTGCCGCACGCCGGGCCCTTCCTGGAATCGCTGTTCGAATCTGGGCTCACGGCGATGAGCCGGGTCGCCGACGCTCTGGCGGGCAAATAGGACTGGACTGGTAGTGGTGGATGCCGGGCGGTGCGTGACACCGCCCGTTTCCGTTTACTGCTGCCCGGTAAGGCGGAACACCCGGATCGTCTCGCGCAGCGCGCCGGATTGGTTGCCCAGCTGCATCACGGCGCCACCCAGATCCTGAACCAGCGCGGTGTTCTGCACCGTCATCACGTCCATCTGCGACACCGCCGTATCCACCTGCTCGATGCCGCTGGACTGTTCCTGCGAAGCCTGCGAGATCTCGCCGATGATGTCGGTGACACGATGCACGGCGGCCACGATGTCCTGCATCGTCGCTCCCGCCTGCTCGGCCTGCTGGGAGCCCTCGGTCACACGTTCCACCGAGTCTTCGATCAGGCCCTTGATCTCTTTGGCTGCCTGCGCGCTCTTCTGCGCCAGGCTGCGGACCTCGCCTGCCACCACCGCGAAGCCCTTGCCGGACTCCCCGGCGCGGGCCGCTTCCACAGCGGCGTTCAGGGCCAGGATGTTGGTCTGGAACGCGATGCCTTCGATGATGCTGACGATATCGGCGATCTTGCGGGAGCTGTCCGAAATGCCGTGCATGGTGCTGACCACCTGCCCGACCGCCACGCCGCCCTTGCGCGCCACTTCCATGCTGCTGGCCGCAAGCTGGTTGGCCTGACGCGCGTTGTCGGCGTTCTGCCGCACCGTGGACGTCAGCTGTTCCATGCTGGCCGCGGTCTGCTGCAAGGACGCCGCCTGGCCTTCGGTACGACCCGCGAGTTCCTGGTTGCCGCGCGCGATATGCGCTGCGGCATGGGTCGTGCCTTCAATGCCGCGATACACGTCCTGTGCAATCCCGATCAGGCTCTTGCGCATCACTTCCAACGAGAACTTCAAACTTCCGACTTCATCGTCGGAATCCGCCACGATCTGCGTGGTCAGATTGCCCGCGGCCACCTGACGCGCCATATTGGCGGCATCCACCATCGGATCCAGCAGCGAGCGCGACAGGCGCCAGCCCATGCCAAAGATGGCGATGACGCCCAGCGCAATGGCCGCGCAGCCAACGCTCGCGCCCAAGGTGCCCAGTTCCGCCCAATTGGCCCGCAGGCCGTAAATGCCCGCGCCAGCCATGATTGCGGATGACAGCAGCGCGTGGCGCAGCATGCGGCTGCGGACATTGCGCCGGAATGGAAATGCCAGCACGTCCACGCCGCGCCGCCAGCCCGCCCGCACGGGACGCCCGCGCAGGATGCGCACGCCCTTGGCCGTGCCCTCGCGAATTCGGGCATACAAATCCTCAGCCATTTCGATCTGTTCTTCGGAGGGGCGCACCCGTACCGAGGAATACGCCACGACCTCGCCGTTTTCGACGATGGGCGTTGCATTGGCCAGCACCCAGTAGTAACCGCCGTCCTTGCGCCGATTCTTCACCAGGCCCAGCCACGACTCTCCGGCCTGCAGCGTTTCCCACAGGTCTTCGTAGGCTTCGGGCGGCATGTCGGGATGGCGCACGATGTTGTGCGGTTTGCCGATGAGTTCTTCGCGGGAGAAACCGCTGACTTCGACAAAAGCCGGGTTCGCATAGACGATCCGGCCCTTGGTATCAGTACGCGAGATCAGGTATTGATCCTCGCGCAGCTTGGTTTCTACATTGTGGACGGGTAGGTTGACGCGCACAGCTTGCCTCCGGATACATCATGTCGAGCAGCGAATGAATATCGGCGAGCAAACCGGATCTGACGCCCCGCATAGACGTGTTCCCCCGCCAGGTTCGTCAGGCTCCGGGACGGCACGGCCCCGCATTTTCGAACACTGTTCACCGCCCTTTTCAGGCGTTATTGTTGTTAACGACCAAATTTTCGAAAACTTAACGTGCGCATGAATTTGCGCACGCCAAGGCGCAAAGCATATGGACCGCGGCCGCGCATCAGCGCGGCCGCGGTCCTGTTACTGACGTCAGACGACGGGCATCAAGCCTGCGTCAGCGTCGGCGCGGCGTAACCGCCTGACAACTGGTGCGCAGGAACTTCGATCACTTCGCCCGTGTTGATCTTGAACACGGCCACTGCTTCGGCCAGGCGCTGGGCCTGCTCCTGCAGCGAACCCGCGGCCGCGGCCGCCTCTTCCACCAGCGCCGCGTTCTGCTGCGTCACCTCGTCCATCTGCGACACGGCACGGTTCACCTGGTCGATGCCGCTGGATTGCTCTTCGGAAGCGGCCGAGATCTCGCCCATGATGTCGGTCACCCGCTTCACCGAGGCCACGATCTCCTGCATCGTCGCACCCGCACGCTCTACCTGCTGCGAGCCCGCGCCGACCTTGCTCACCGAATCCTCGATCAGGCCCTTGATTTCCTTGGCCGCCTGGGCGCTGCGCTGCGCCAGCGAGCGAACCTCGCCCGCCACCACGGCAAAGCCCTTGCCCTGCTCACCCGCGCGCGCTGCTTCCACCGCCGCATTCAGCGCCAGGATGTTGGTCTGGAACGCAATGCCGTCGATCACCGATACGATCTCGGAGATCTTGCGCGAGCTGGCCGAGATGCCTTGCATCGTGCTGACCACTTCCGACACCGCCGAACCGCCGCGCTCGGCCACATCGGACGCGCTGGCCGCCAGCTGATTGGCCTGGCGCGCATTATCCGCATTCTGCTTCACGGTCGACGCAAGTTCTTCCATCGACGCCGCGGTTTCCTCCAGCGAAGCCGCCTGCTCTTCCGTGCGGCTGGACAGATCCGTGTTGCCCGCCGAGATTTCGCGCGAACCCACCGTGATTTCGTCCACGCCGCTGCGCACCGCGGATACGGTACGGGTCAGGCTTTCCTGCATGCGCTTGAGCGCGGCGAACAACTGGCCGATCTCATTGTGAGAACGCACTTCCACGCGGCTGGTCAGGTCTCCGGCTGCAATCTTGTCGAAATGCTGGCCGGCTTCCACCAAGGGGCGCACCACCAGGCGGCCGAACACCAGACGCGCCAGAATCATCAGCAGCACAGCCAGGCCGACCGCGACACCCACCGCCACCATGGCGAGGTTGAAATTGGCTTCGGCCTTTTCGATCGTGGCTTGCTGCTGGTCACCGATGTACTTGCCAAACTCGCTGAGCGCCTCGATGAAGGCTGCGCTGCGCGGCGTGCCGTACTCGTTGTTCACCATGTAGAAGGTGGAATAGTCTTCGCTGCGCAGGGCTTCGACCATGGTATCCACGCCGTCGTCGATGTAGGAACGATAACGACGGACCAGGTTCATGGACAGCTGGCGGCCCGTATCGTCCTGCAGCATGTTCTTCTGGAAATCGGCGAAACGGCTGCGCACGCCGGTCAGCAGGTCCGTGGCGCCCTTCAAGGCCGCCGCGGCATCGCGGGCCGAGTTCTCGCCGCTGCCCCAGCCGGATTCCTGCAGGTGGCGCGCGGCGACCATCAAGGCAACCCGCGCGCGCAACATGTCGCTGTTGATCACTTCGACCTGCTTCGAACGTTCGGTCAGTGCATTGACCTCGCGAATCGACTCATAGTTGTTCTGCAGGAAATACGCGGCCAGACCGCCCACCGCCGCGATCAACACGGCGAAGAACGCCATGACCCACAGCAACATGGTGCCGACGCGGGCATCGCGCAACCGCAGCTTGCGCTTCACCTTGGGTGCGCGCGCGGCCTTCTTCTTGCCGACCTTTCCGGACTTCGTACCGGACTCGAGACTCGCTTCCATATTATTTCCCCATCCCTCAGGAACTACTCTGACCAAATAAAAAACCACCCGATGGACATGCCTTGTTACACGAGACATGCACTCCGGGCGACGTACATCGCGGCTCGCGCCGCGATGCTCCCCGCTGGACTACAGGGCGCTATTTGCCCTGAGGCTGCAATCCGGCCGATTCACCCGGACCCGGTATGTAGATGGTCTGCACCTCGGGGGCCGCGGCGGGCGGCGCCATGTCCTGACGCAGGTCAGGCATAGGCGCGGGTCCCAGCAGCTTCTGGCGTTCCCAGGGTTCCAGCAAGATATTGGTGCTGTCGACGAGGCGCAGCAGTCGGCCGTCCGGACCGAATTGCAGCAGCGCTTCCTTGCGGCTGTACAAGCCGTCCGCGACGAAGGTGATTTTGAAGGCCCAGAGCGCGAGCAGCGTACCGTCGGTCTGCTTGTAGAGTTTGTCGGGCGGGGCGGTCAGTGCACGTGAAGCCTCTTCCAGCGTCGTTTGCCCAGGGGTCAAGGTCGACAGCTTGTCCGGGTCGAAATTGTGCCCGGACGCCGCGCAGCCGACCAGAAGAACCGCCACCACGGCCGTCGCCAGAAGATGTATATAGCCTCGCATACCCTACCCATTTACCGGCAACGCCGGTGTCAGAAAGATTCCCAGTCGTCATCCGCAGGCGCTGATCGGCGGCCAGCCGTCGCGGCGGGCTTGGCCGCCGGTGCAGCAGCCGGACGTACCGTGGGACGGCGCAGCGGCCGCGCCGCTGTCGCCCCTTCAGCCGCAGCCGGCTTGGTCCGGGCGGAATGCGTCAAGCGCACAGCCGGCACTGCCTTGGCCTCCGCCGCGGGCGCGTCCGCCTGCACTGCGGGCGCGACCGGGGCAGCCACGCGCGCCGCCGGACGTTGAGCCGCCAACTGATGCGCGGGGACTTCGATCACTTCGCCCGCATTGACCTTGAACACAGCCACCGCTTCGGCCAGGCGTTCCGCCTGTTCCTGCAGCGAACCCGCGGCCGCGGCAGCCTCTTCCACCAGCGCCGCGTTCTGCTGCGTCACCTCGTCCATCTGCGACACGGCACGGTTGACCTGGTCGATGCCGCTGGACTGTTCCTCGGAAGCGGCCGAGATCTCGCCCATGATGTCCGTCACGCGCTTCACCGAGGCCACGATCTCCTGCATCGTCGAGCCGGCGCGCTCCACCTGCTCCGAACCCGCGCCGACCTTGGACACGGAATCCTCGATCAGGCCCTTGATTTCCTTGGCCGCCTGGGCGCTGCGCTGCGCCAGCGAGCGCACTTCGCCCGCCACCACGGCAAAACCCTTGCCCTGCTCACCCGCGCGGGCCGCTTCTACCGCCGCATTCAGCGCCAGGATGTTGGTCTGGAAGGCAATGCCATCGATCACCGACACGATCTCGGAGATCTTGCGCGAACTGGCCGAGATTTCCTGCATGGTATTGACCACTTCCGACACCGCCGAACCCCCGCGCTCGGCCACGTCGGACGCGCTGGCCGCCAGCTGGTTGGCCTGGCGCGCGTTGTCCGCATTCTGCTTCACGGTCGATGCCAGTTGCTCCATCGAAGCCGCGGTTTCCTCAAGCGAAGCGGCCTGTTCTTCCGTGCGGCTGGACAGGTCCGTATTGCCGGCGGAAATCTCGCGCGAGCCCACGTTGATCTCGTCCACGCCACGGCGCACCGCAGATACGGTACGAGTCAGGCTTTCCTGCATGCGCTTGACCGCAGCCATCAACGTGCCGATCTCGTTGGTCGAGGTCACGTCTACGCGGACGGTCAGATCACCGCCGGCGATCTTGTCGAAGCTGTCGCTGACAGCGCGCAAAGGCCGCAGAACGACACGATTCATGAACAGGAAGGCGCCCAGCCATACCGCCACGATCAGCACCGCCAACGCGGCGTACACAATGGCCATCGTCGCCGCCTGCGAGCGCGAGGACGACACCATCTCTTCGCTGTAGGAGGTAATGTCTTTGGCGAATTCGCCCAGTTGTTTCGAGAACGCCCCGCTCGCGGCGCCGGCCCTGGTGTTTTTCAAATCCAGGTAAGCCGCCGAATCGCCCTTGTCCAACGCCGACATCATGGATTGCAATGCGTCTGCAAAGCCGTTGAACGAGGAAAGAAGGTCACCCTCGGCGCTCTTTCCTACCGCCGTGGTCTTCGGGATGGCCTTGAAGGTCTCCATCTTCTTCTTGGCGTCGGCGACCAGCTGTTGCACCGTACGGGTGTTCTCGCTGGCGCCATTGGCGTCGCCCGTGGCCCGCTGCGCGGCAGCGATGTCGGCGCGTATGGTCGCGCGCAGCATCTGCGTGTAAGCGTCCTTGATCAGATTCGCCTGCTGTACGCTCAAGCTATCCAGTGCATTGATCGCCTCGGAGTTGGAACGCATGCTGTTCCAGCCCAGGACGATGGAAACCAGCGCGGCCAGCGCTACGGCCAACTGGGCAAGCATCAAGCCCGTACGCACCTTCAGATTGCTAAACATTTCCGTATATTCCGGTAGTCGTCCCGGCGGCACTCTTGCCGCCAGGCCGTAAATAGGGGGGGTAGCTTTACTGCCTGTGCTGCGCTGACGGATCCCTCCGTCAGAAAGACTCCCAATCGTCATCCGCCGCAGGCGTTGGGCGCCGGCTGGAGGCTGGCGCCGCAGGCGCGGCGTCCTTGGCGCTCGCCGGGCGACTGGCTGGCCGGCGTAGCGGACGAACGGTGGTGGCCGCTTCCGCCGCTGGCTTGGGCCGGGCGACCTGAGTCAGGCGTGGCGCAGGCGCCGCCTTGGGTGCAGGTTCCGCCGGCTGAGACGCTTCAGCGTTAGCGGGTTCGGCGGGCACCTTGCCTGCCGCAGCCTGCGGCTGTGCGGGCGGCGCCGGCATGCGGGGCGCGCTGCGTTGCGATGCCAATTGCTGCGCGGGGACTTCGATCACTTCGCCCGCATTGATCTTGAACACGGCCACCGCTTCGGCCAGGCGCTGCGCCTGTTCCTGCAGGGAACCCGCGGCCGCGGCCGCTTCTTCCACCAGCGCCGCGTTCTGCTGCGTCACCTCGTCCATCTGCGATACGGCACGGTTCACCTGGTCGATGCCGCTGGACTGTTCTTCGGACGCCGCCGAGATCTCGCCCATGATGTCGGTCACCCGCTTCACCGAGGCCACGATCTCCTGCATCGTCGCGCCGGCACGCTCCACCTGCTGCGAGCCCGCACTGACCTTGCTCACGGAATCCTCGATCAGGCCCTTGATTTCCTTGGCCGCCTGGGCGCTGCGCTGCGCCAGCGAGCGAACCTCACCCGCCACCACGGCAAAGCCCTTGCCCTGCTCACCCGCGCGCGCTGCTTCCACCGCCGCATTCAGCGCCAGGATGTTGGTCTGGAAGGCAATGCCGTCGATCACCGACACGATCTCGGAGATCTTGCGCGAGCTGGCCGAAATGCCTTGCATCGTGCTGACCACTTCCGACACCGCCGAACCGCCGCGCTCGGCCACGTCGGACGCGCTGGCCGCCAGCTGATTGGCCTGGCGCGCATTGTCCGCGTTCTGCTTCACGGTCGACGCAAGTTCTTCCATCGACGCCGCGGTTTCCTCCAGCGAGGCCGCCTGCTGCTCGGTGCGGCTGGACAAGTCCGTGTTGCCGGCGGAAATCTCGCGCGAGCCCACGTTTATCTCGTCCACGCCACGGCGCACCAGCGCCACGGTGCGGGTCAGGCTTTCCTGCATACGCTTGATAGCGCCAAACAATTGGCCGATCTCGTTGGTGCTGCGCACGTCGATGCGACCGGTGAAATCGCCGCCCGAGATCTTTTCAAAATGGTCGCCCGCTTCCCGCAACGGGCGCAGCACGGTCCGGCTGATGAACAGCCAGCAGCCCAATGCCAAGGCCAGGGAGATCGCCAGCATGACTATCGTGACCGTGCGCGAAACGCCGTGGGCCGCTTCGGCCTGCACCACCAGCTCATCGGTGCTGGAGTCGATATGCGCCAGCACGCCGCCGACGGCCTCTCTCAGAGCCGTGTTCGCCGCGCTCCCCGCGTCGTTCAGATCCAGGTAGTCCTGCACCGCCATGGTCGACAACGCGGCCGCCTGACGCCTGACCACGTCGCTGAATTGCTTGTAGGCGCCTTCCAGCTTTTGATTCAAAGCCTCCGAGCCTTCCAGGCGCGGTGCCTTGCGGTATGCGTCCAGCGCCTGAGCGCCTTCCTGCATCAAACCTTCCGCGCGCTTGGCCTGCGAAGTCGCCTGTTCGGTCTTTCCTTGCTGCAGATCCATCAGCGACGTCGCCAACAGCAAGCGGCCGCGCAGGAACAGGATGTAGGCCCGGTTCAGCTGCGAGGCCTGCGTGGAATAGGCGTCGTTGACCCGCTCCAGCTTCTCATTGCTCGAGTTCAGCCCCATCCACGCCACGCCATTTGAGATGAACATGGCGCCCGTGAAGAGCAGCAACACCAGAACGAGACAGGTGCGGACTTTCAAGTTGACAAGCATGGAATATCCGAGCGTTAAGCAATGTGAAACGACTATTTCCTACTCTGCACGCACACACGGACGCCCCGGCCCCTGGCCAGTAGCGTCCGCAAAGGCGCAACCCTACGCACCCGATGGCGCGCTTTTGAACCTACCGCATTGCTACTTGCGGCTGAACAGACTTGATCCCTGGATGGTCATGAATGCTGCCGACGCCGCTTGCAGCGCGACCTGGCGCAACGCGAGCTGGCTGGCGCCTTGGTAGTAGTCCAGTTCTTCCAGATCAGACAGAGACTTCGAGTAAGACAGGCCTTTCTGCGTACCCGTGGAGTTCAGTGCGTCCAGTTCGTTCATCCTGGCGCCGACCGAAGCCTGCACCGTGAGAACGTTGTCGTAGGTGTTCGCCAGCTTCTTGTTGGCCGTCGCCAAAGCGTTTTTCAGCTTGGCGGTCGCCACGGGGTCGCCGGAGCTAGGCGCGTCCAAGGCAGCGATGACATCGTCCAGAGTGGCGAATACGTCCATGTCGGCGGCTTGGACGCTTTCGACGTTGATCACGTCACCCGCCTGCGGGGCGCCATTGACCGATACGGATACACCGCTGCCCAGATTGATCGTGGTGCCATCGGAGTAAGCCGTCGCAGGCGATCCCACAGCAGGCACGGTCGCGCTGGTACCGTCGGGATTCGTCGTCGTGACCCGATAGCCAATCGTTCCGGTAGCTGCGTCGGTTTCAAACTGCACGGCAAACTTCTTGCCCACATTGGCCGAACCTGGTGTCACAGATGCCGGGCCGAACTCGACAGTGCCGGTATTCGAGTCAGCTGCTGAAGTGACAAACGCTTGCGAACCTGGATTGGCGCGGCCGAAAATGTCCTTGCCCAGATCACTGCTGGACAGTTGGCGGCTTTGGTCCACCTGAATGGTCCGCTCTCCGACCGAATTGCTATAAACGATCTTGCCAGTCGCATCCTTGGAGTATGGCACCACGCTGCCATCGTTGCCCGAGAACAGATATTGGCCATTGCCGTCCGTAGTATTGGCAAGCCCCAACAAGGCATCACGGGTGCTTTTAAGCGCAGTGGACAAGGTTTGGCGGTCGCTATCGGAGAGCACCCCCCCCGACTGCACGATACGCGTACGCGCTTCCTGCAAGGCGTTTGTCACCGCCGTCAACGTATTGCTTTCCTGCCCCAAATTCGTGCTGGCGGTCTGGCGGTTCATGCCATACGTATTGTTCATGCTCTGCGTCTGAGCCACGCTAATGGCCAACGCAGCGGCCAGGGGATCATCCGCCGGAGTCAGGTTCTTGCGTCCGCTACCGACCTGTTCAACCAGGCGGTTCATATCGGATTCCTGAGAGAGAACGCCCTTAAGGCCGTTCGAGTACATCATCGAGGTGCTCAGGCGCATGGTGAAGCTCCGAAATTTTCTTTATTGGTCACGATTCAACGATCCGATCAGCCGCGCAGACCCAGCAGCGTATCGAACATGGTGCTGGCCACGTCAATGATGCGAGCACTGGCTTGATATTGTTCCTGGTACAGCGACAGGCTGACGTATTCTTCGTTCAGGTTGACGCCCGAGACAGCCTGCTGCGCCGCAGTCTTCTGCGTGATCAGGTTTGCCTGCGCGGTCGCCGCGGACTTGAGTTGAGCGGTTTGCACCCCAACCGTATTCACCACCTGGCCGAACATATCGTTCACGCTCATCGTGCCATTACCAAGCACCTTGCTGTTCTGCAGCTGAGCCAGTTTCAGCGCGTTCTTGCCGTTGGCGTCACCGCCTTCTAAGTCGGCCGCCGCGATCTTGTAAGGATCGGAGATCAGAACGGTAAGATCGCGTGCCGCATCGCGCGTGGGTGCCAGCGACCATTTGTCGCCAGCCTGGGGCGGCGCGCTGATGGTCAGGGTCACACCCATCTCGCTGTCGAGATTTAGCGTGCCCGGCGTCCCGGTGGCCGGACCGTTGTAGACCTGCGAACCTTCCGGCATGCGCAGCACGCGGTAGTTCGTGCCGTCGAAGGAAATCTCGTATTCCTTGGCGTTGATGTTATTCAGGTTCGTGAACTGACCCGAAAGCGACGCGTTGCTCTTGTTCTGCGCATTCGGTACGCCCTGCGGCGAACCGATGCCAAAGAAGTCCGTGCCGGGATTGCCGTTCTGGTCCAGGCCCTGCTTGTGCTGCTCGTTGAAGGACAGCGCCAGGCCGACGGCCATCTGACCTAGCTGGCTTTGCATGACATCCAGCGAAGTCGCGCGGAACTGCAGCAGGCCGCCCAGCGACCCGCCGGTCACTTCCGCATCGTCCAGCTCCACGGCGACCGTCTTACCAGAGCCGGCCGGCAGCGTGTAGGCAATGGCGGTACGCCCCGTATCCTTGGAGGCAGCCACCGCTTGCAACGGATAGATGGTGTTGCCGGATAGCAGCGCCTGGCCACCGTTGGCCAACGTAATGTTGATCTTGTCGCCTTGTTCGTAGGTGGTGATGCCTACCAGCTGATTCAGTTCCATGACGGCCTGATCACGCTGATCCAGGAGATCGTTCGGAGGACTGCCGCCCGCCTTGCCCGTAGCCAGCGAGATTTGCTGGTTCAGATCGTCGATACGCGTCAGATAACTGTTGACCTGCTCGACCGTCGTGGTGATCTGCGTGTTCAGGCCGATGCGCTGGTTTTGCATCTCGGTGTAGGCCGAACGGATCTGGGTGGCCAGGCTATTGGCCTTGCCCAGCAAATCCTGGCGTGCGGCAGGGTCGGCAGGCTTGCTGGCCACCGCATTCATGCTGGTGAAGAAATTGGTCAGGCCCGGCGCGATGCCGACGGTGCGGTCGGCGAACAGGTTGTTGATTGCCGAAACCTGGTTGTATTGCGTCTGCAACTGGGCGCCACTGCCCTGAGCGCCGACCAGTTGCTTGTACAGGAAACTGTCGTAGCTGCGCACGACCGTGTCGACCTGCACGCCTCGGCCTATGTAGCCGTTGCTGGTCGCCTGGGCACCGGCAGTCGAAACCATGACGCGCTGGCGGTTGTAACCGACCGTGGTGGCATTGTTGATATTGTGGCTGGTGGTGGCCAGCCCTGCCTGAGCGGCGTTCAGCCCGCCCAGCGCCAATTTATACATATTCATGCTGACAATGCCCCGTATTTAACCGCTGATATACCTGGATATCCAATTAACGGCAGGAGGTGATCCGAATTTAGAGTCCTTCCAACATCTGGCGAGAAATTTCCACCTTGGATGCCGCGCCCCGCAGCTGGCTCATCACGCCGATCAACTTTTGCGCATACTGGGGATCCGTCGCATAACCCGCGTCCTGGATCCGGCGCGCCGCCTCGATCTCGTTGCGGGCCTGCGTGACGGCCTCGTAGCGCGGGCTGTTGCCGATCAGACGGGCGTAATCCGCGAACGATTCCTCGTAGGACGCGTAGGCGCGGAAAGGTTGCGTCACCTTTTTCGCCACGCCGTCTTCGTATTCAGTAGTCAGTACGTTGACAACCTGCCCCTTCCAGCTGGATCCCGCCTTGATGCCGAACAGGTTGTAGCTGGTGCTGCCGTCCTGGTGCTTGATCTCGCGCTTGCCCCAGCCCGACTCCAGCGCCGCCTGGCCCATGATGAGGCGGGCCGGCACGCCGCTTTGCTGGGAAGCGAGATTGGCTGCGCGCGACATCTTGGACACGAAGGCGACCACGTGGTCGGGCGCGCCTTCCGCAGCGGCCAGCGCCCGGTTCTGCGCGCTGTTATTGCGCATCACATTCAGCAATGCCGACACTTCGCGCGAGCCAGCGGCGCGGAAATCGAGGTCCGCGCCCTCTCCCAGGCGCTTGACAGCATCCGCGCCCAACTCGCCGGGCTTGCCCTGCTGCATCTGCGCCAGAATGGCGCCGGACAGGCCGATGCCAGGCGACGCCAGATGCAGGGCCAGCTGCTCGTCCGCCATGGACTGCAGCATCTGCGTCTGCTGCGAGTCGAACAGCCCTTCCTTGGGCGTCGCCTCGCGCATGCGCTTGACCATCATCTGCAGGAACAGGGCCTCGAACTGCTTGGCAACCTGTTTCTGCTGCTCGGTCCCCTCAGGATCCTTTTTGACATCGCGCTTCAGGTCAGACAGGCGGCCCATGTCGAAAACCGAATCCTGCCGGCTGGCGCCGCGCGCCGCATCATTGGTGTACGCCATGGCCGTCAGATGATTTCCAGTTCGGCGCGCAAGGCGCCGGCGGTCTTCATGGCCTGCAGAATCGCCAGCAGGTCCTGCGGCGTGGCGCCCAGGGCGTTCAAGCCCTTGACCACATCCGCTAGATTGGCGCTGGTGCTCACGCGTTGCAGGGAACCGTTCTCCTGGCGCACCTCGATCTGCGTATTGGGTACCACCACCGTCTGCCCTTCCGTGAAAGGCGTGTCAGGCTGCGATACCTGGTTCTGGCGATTGATGATGACCGACAGATTGCCGTGGGCCACGGCGGCTTCTTCGATCATGACGGTGCGGTTCATGACGACCGAACCCGTGCGCGCATTGATGATGACCTTGGCCACCGTGGGCGCGCGCGCCACCTGCAAGTCTTCGAGCTGCGATAGGAAGCGCGCCTGCGAAGCCTGATCCATCGGTGTGCGCACCTGCACCACGCGTCCGTCCAGCGCAGTGGCGGTGCCTTGGCCGAACTTGCGGTTCAACGCCATGGCCACATTCTGCGCCGTGCCGAAATCGGTATTGTTCAGTTCCACATAAACGTAGCCGTCACGCGCGAACGTGGTGGGCACGCCGCGCTCTACGATGGCGCCCGCGCTGATGCGCCCGCCATTCAACTGGTTGATCTGCACGCTGGAGCCACCGGCGGAGGCGCCCGCGCCGCCCACCAGGATGTTGCCCTGGGCGATCGCGTAGACCTGGCTATCGGCCCCCTTGAGCGGGGTCATCAGCAATGTGCCTCCGCGCAGGCTCTTGGCGTTGCCCATGGACGAAACCACCACGTCCAACGTCTGGCCCGGACGGGCGAAAGCCGGCAGCGTGGTCGTGACCATGACCGCGGCCACGTTCTTCAATTGCATATTGCTGCCGGGCGGAACGGTGATACCGAGCTGCGACAACATATTGGTCAGACTTTGCTGCGTGAACGGCGTCTGCCGCACCTGGTCGCCGCTGCCATCCAGACCCACGACCAGGCCATAGCCGATCAGCTGGTTGCCCCGCACGCCCTGGATCGACGCCAGGTCCTTGAGCCGTTCGGCGTGCGCCGCACCCGCGCCGGCCATCAGCCCGACCGAAATGCAGACGCGCGCCAACAAGGACACCAAGGCGGATATCGGATTCGGTTGTTTCATGTTCAGAACGGCGAAGCGATCAGGAAGAAGCGTTGCAGCCAGCCCATGGTCTGGACTTCGTCCATGACGCCTTTGCTGCGGTACTCGATGCGGGCGTCGGCCACCTGCGTGGACGACACGGTGTTGGTGCCGGTAATGGAGCGCGGATCGACTACGCCGGAGAAGCGCACAAATTCGCTGCCCCGGTTGATGGCGATCTGCTTTTCGCCCGCGACCTGCAGGTTGCCGTTGGACATCACCCCCACCACCGTGGTCGTGATGGTGCCGGTAAAGGCATTGTTCGCCGTGCTGTCGCCCTTGCCCTGCGACACATTGCCGCCCTTGGCGTCGGTGTTCAGGTTGGCATTGGCCCAACTATCCATGAAGGACGGCGCGGCGGCGATGCCCAGGGAAGCGCTGCCGCTGCGGTTGGTGTTGGTGGCGACGTTCTTGGAAGCGTTGGTCTTTTCGTTCAGGACGATGGTGACGATATCGCCCACGTTGCGCGGCCGGCGGTCCTCGAACAAGGGATAGTTGCCGTAGGTCGTCGGCTGATAGATCGAGCCCGTGGGCTGCGCCATGGGCGTGGGCGGCGGCGGCGGCGCCGCCGTCGTCGGCCCGGTCACGATGGGCTCGGGCGGGATCATGGCGCAACCGGCCACCAGCATAGCCAGGGCCGCACTCGATACCAGGCGCAGGACAGACATGGGCATCACAGTTGGGTCAGGCGGGCCAGCATTTCGTCCGAGGTCTTGACGGCCTTGCTGTTCATTTCGTAGGCGCGCTGGGTGGTGATCATGTTGACCAGCTCTTCAGCGACGTTGACGTTGGAGGTTTCAACGTACTTCTGCATGATCGAACCGGCGCCGTCCACGCCAGGCTGCAACAGGTTGGCGGGTCCCGAAGCGTCGGTCTCCAGGTACAGGTTCTCGCCGACGCTCTGCAAGCCGGTGGGGTTGATGAACGTGGCGATCTGCAGCTGGCCGATCTGCACGTTGATGCCAGCGGCGCCGGGCTGCGTCACCGAAACGATGCCGTCGTTGCCGATGGAGATCGACAGCGCATTGTCGGGGATGTTCATCGGCGGCTGGATCACGTAGCCGCTGACGGTCGTCAACTGGCCGTTCTGGTCGCGTTGCAGTGCGCCGTCGCGGGTGTAGGCCTGGGTGCCGTCAGGCAGTTCGACCTGCAGGAAACCACGGCCATTGATGGCGATATCCATCTCGCTGCCGGTGTTGTTCAGATTGCCGGCGGTGTGGATGCGCTCGGTCGCGGCCACGCGCGCACCGGTACCCAGTTGCAGGCCCGACGGCAGCTGGGTAGCGTCGCCGACTTGGGCGCCAGGCTGACGCAGCGTCTGGTACATCAGGTCCTGGAACACGGCGCGACCACGCTTGAAGCCATTGGTCGAAACGTTGGCCAAGTTGTTCGAAATCACGTCCATGGAAGTCTGCTGACCTTCCAGACCCGTCTTGGCGATCCACAACGAACGCATCATGATGAAGTACTCCTGGTGCCGCGGCCCTGCCGCGCGCAAAAAATGTTTCTAGTTCAGTTGCCGTATCACGCGCTTACCGACAGGATGCCGTTGGCGCGCTCGGCGTTGCGGTCCGACTGCTGGATCACCTGCATCTGCTGCTCGAAGCGGCGGGCGTTGGCGATCATGCCGACCATCGCCGCCATCGGATTGGTGTTGCTGCCTTCCAGCACGCCCGACAACAGCCGCAGGCTGGGGTCGGCAGGCACCGGAGGCGCGGGCTGGCCATTGATGGGCGCCATGCGGAAGACGCCATCGTCGCCGTGCACCAGCTGCTCGTTCTGCGGGCTGGCCAGTTTGATCCGGCCCAGGTTCAGGATGTTGTTCGGCGCGTCGCCTGCGCCGATGGCGGTAATGGTGCCGTCCGCGGTGATGGTCAGCGCGGCCTGGTCGGGCACGTCGATGGGGCCGCCCTGGTCCGACAACACGGGTTGGCCCAACGAGGTCTGCAACAAGCCATTGATGCCGACCTGCAGGCTGCCCGCGCGGGTGTACGCCTCGCCCTGCGGCGTCTGCACGGCGATCCAGCCACGCTCGCTGGACAGCGCCACGTCCAGGTCCCGGCCCGTGGTCTGCATATTGCCCATCTGGAAGCTGTTGCGCGGCGTGGACGCCACCGTCGAAACACGCGTGGGCAGACTCGTCCCATCCGTGACCGGCACGGAGCGGTACAGCGCGATCTGCTCGCGGAAACCCG
This sequence comes from Achromobacter sp. K91, assembly GCF_003576205.1. Lineage (NCBI taxonomy): Bacteria > Pseudomonadati > Pseudomonadota > Betaproteobacteria > Burkholderiales > Alcaligenaceae > Achromobacter > Achromobacter sp. K91. The sequence continues at coordinate 26,029 of NZ_QWFB01000080.1, forward strand.
CCGTGTTCACGTTGGCCATGTTGTTGGAAAGCGCGGCCTGATGCTCGGTGATGCGCGCCGCGCCATTCATGGCGGTGTAGATGATACGGTCCATTGCCTATTCCGTCGGTGTCGTCTCGTGCCTGCCCGGCTTACTTCAGATTCATCAGGACTTGCATGATTTCGTCCTGGGTCTTGATGGTCTGCGAGTTGGCCTGGTAGGTGCGCTGGGCGATGATCATGTTGACCAGTTCCTTGCTCATGTCGACGTTGGACGACTCCGTGGCCTGGCCCACGACCTTGGAGAGGCCGTTGGTGCCGGGCTGGCCCAGGATGGGCTGGCCGGAGGCTGAGGTTTCCGTCCAGGCGTTGTTGCCCACGGGCTGCAGCCCCTGCAGGTTGGAGAAGTCAGCCAGCACGATAGTGCCGACGACCTGGGTCTCGCCGTTTGTGTAGCTCGCCACTATGCTGCCGTCACCACTGATGTTGATGCCGCTGAACTCGCCGGAAGCGTATCCGTCCGGCTTGGCTACCAGCTTGTAGGCGCTGCCGAACTGTGTGGTGCCGGCGTAGTTCATCGCAATGTTGATCGGATCTGCGGGCGTGGTGCCGCCACCCGGGTTGGCGAAGGACAGATTGACGACAGGTGCGCTGGTCATCACGCCGGCCTTGTTAAAGGTGAACTTCTGCGGGTTGCCCCAGACTCCGCCCGCTTCAGTGGTCGGCGCCATGGCCTGCCCGTCGATCGTGTAGTAAACGTCGTACGTGCTGGTATCCGCAGTAGCTGCGGGGCGCTTCACGAAGTACTGCATGACCTGATGGGAATTGCCCAGCGAGTCGAACACCGTCATCGGCGAGGCGTTGGTATAGGAGTTGGACAGCTTCGGGTCGAACGGCTTGCCAGTTTCGACGACAGCCGCCGTGTACTCAGTAAACGCCCCCATCTTCGACAGATCACCACCCGTAATCACGCCGCCCGCGCCCACGGTTACCGTTTCCGTACCGACGGTGAAGGTGGAGCCCGGGGCCGGCAGTCCGAGACCGGCCGGCACGGTATCCTCCAGCGTTGCCGTTCCCGTAGCATCACGGCTGAAGGTGTACACAGTGGCGGGCGCCGTGCCCAACGTGACCCTTCCAAGGACGGGTGCCTTGGTTTGCGTATCCGTTTCGTAGATGACTTTCGCGTTGGCATCCAGGTTGGCCACGGTGGTGCCAGTGGAAGTCGCCTTCGGTGCCACGTTGGCAGTAGGCAACTGCAATTCCACCGGATTCGCACCCACGGAGCCCGGCGGATAACCCGTCAGACGATAGCCCTGTGCGTTGATGATGAAATTGTTCTTGTCGACCAGGAATTCGCCGTTGCGGGTGTACATCACCGCACCGCTCTGGTCGGTTACGCGGAACATGCCCTTGGCGCCGTCAATGGCGATGTCGTATTCGCCGCCGCCGCCGTTCACCGTACCCACGGTAAAGCGCTGGTTGATGGCCGCAACCTTCACGCCCAGGCCGACGCGCGAACTGGCGTAAACGTCGGCGAACGACGCGGTGGCGGACTTGAAGCCGACCGTGCCGGAGTTGGCGATGTTGTTGCCGATGACGTCCAGGTTCTGCGCTGCGGCGTTCAAGCCGCTCAATCCTTGTCCGAAACCCATGTTTGTTCTCGCTAATCTTTAACTAGGGGAAGCCGCCGCCCTTGCGCCGGCACCGATACATTGCGCCCGCTTCAGGCGCCGATCACCTTGCGCACGTCCAGCATGCTGGTCTGGCCTTCCAGGCCCAGATCCAGCCTCAGGCCTTCAGTGGAGTACGCCACGCTCTTGACCTGGCCGTAGCTCAGGACTTCCGCATTCACCTTCTTGCCATCGGCATCCGTAGCCAGGACGGACACGGTGTACGCGCCCGGTTCCAGCACAATGCCGTTATCGTTCTTGCCATCCCAGGACAGCGTGTACACGCCGGGCTTCTGGTCTGTCGTTTCGATCGTGCGCACGACCGCGCCATTGGCGTCGGAAATGCGGATCTGCACTTTCTGGGCATCGCCCTGCAGGTCCAGACCGTAAGGCGTGACGACGCGGGCCTCGGGATTTGCCGCATCCACGCCAGACTTGATCTTGGAGCCGGGAATCAGCACGCCCTTGCCTATCATGGCCACGGCATTCATCGACTGCGACACGTCGATCTGGCCGCTGATGGCGAGCATGGTGTTCTTCAGGTTGGTGATGCCTTCCACCGTGGAGATCTGCGCCAGCTGGGAGGTCAGCTCGGCATTCTGCATCGGGTTCAGGGGATCCTGGTTCTGCAGCTGCGTGACCAGCAGTTTCAGGAACTGGTCCTGCAGGCCTTGCGCCGTGCTGCTGCTATTGGCGCCCGTTTGAGCCAGGCCCAAGCCGGTCTTGCTCGTCGATTGGTCGATAGTGGTCATGGATTAACTGGTTCCGGAAATTAGGACTGGCCGATGGTCAGGGTCTTCTGCATCAGGGCCTTGGCGGTGTTGAGCACTTCCACGTTTGCCTGGTAAGAGCGCGAGGCTGCGATCATGTTCACGGTTTCGGCCACCGGGTCGACATTGGGCATGCTGACGTAACCCTGCGCGTCGGCCATGGGGTGCTGCGGGTCATAGACCTGCTTCAAGGGTGACTGGTCTTCGACCACGCCAGCCACGCGCACGCCGCCGATTTCCTGGCCCAGCGCCTGGCCGGCCGGGGGATTCACCTGGAACACGACCTGACGGGCGCGGTAGGGTTTGCCGTCGGGGCCAACCACGCTGTCGGCGTTGGCCATGTTGCTGGCCGCCACGTTCATGCGCTGCGATTGCGCGCTGAGCGCCGAACCGGCGATATCGAAAATGCTCAACAAGGACATTGCCTGCCGCTCCCTTTAAAGAATCATTCCTGAATTGCGGCCATCATGGTCCGGATACGGCCAGACAGCATCTGCATCGTGCTTTGGTAATGCAGCGTGTTATCCGCGAACTGCACGCGTTCGATGTCCATGTCCACCGTGTTGCCATCCATGCTCGGCTGGTACGGCAGGCGGTACAGGAGTTCCGTCGGACCTTGCGATACGGCCTTGGCCGGAATATGGCGAGCGGCAGTCAGCGTGAGCGCGGTGTCGGGCAGGCGTTTCGTGCCTTCCATGGCGTTGGCCATGGCCGTCTTGAAGTCGAAATCGCGCGCCTTGTAGTTGGGCGTATCGGCATTGGCGATGTTCGACGACAGCACTTCCTGGCGCTGCGCGCGCAGTCCCAGGGACTGCTGGAAGAACCGAAAATCTTCATTAAGCCTGTCTAGCATCGGGGCGCCTTGGTGCGTTGCAATTCAGATAAAGCCAGGGACGCCGGACAGACCGTTATCCCATTGGATGACGGCATCATAGGGGCCGGGGGCTCAACACAATCAGCCAAATAACCCGTCATTTCTCATCCAATTCACGTATTGCCGAATGCCGCGGACTTCTACAATTCCTCCATCATGAAAATATCCGCACTCCGACTCCGCGCGCGCGCAGGCTGCCTGGCAGCCCTGCTGCTGCCCCTGGCCGCCGCGCAGGGGCAGGAAGCCGCCGTCCAGGCACCCGAGGCGATCGCTCTTGCCGCACAAACCTATCTGCTGGATCAACTGGCCGGCCTTCCAGGGCAGCCCTCGATCGCGATAGACCCGCCGCGCGCGGAACGCCTGGCGCCTTGCGACGCCATGTCCCCGTTTATGCCCTCGGGTATGAAACTGCGTTCACGCATGACGGTCGGGGTGCGCTGCAACGCGCCCAAGCCCTGGACGGCGTATGTCCAGGCGACGGTGAGCGTGCCGGGCCACTACTACGTCGCCGCCCGCATGATTGCTGCGGGGCAGGCCCTGACGCCGGACGACCTCGCTCCAAGAGACGGCGATTTGGTCTCCCTGCCCCCTGGCGCGATTACAGATCCGCAAACCGTGGTGGGCATGTCGGCCGTGCACCGGATCAATGCGGGGCAAGCGGTGCGGGGTTCCGGATTGCGCAGCGCACAATCGGTGGTGCGCGGCGCCAACGTCCGCATCAACGCGCGCGGGAAGGGCTTCGTCGTCAGCAGCGAAGGCCAGGCGCTCGACAACGCCGCACCTGGCGCAACCGTGCAGGTCCGCACCGCAGGCGGCCAAGTGGTCAGCGGCGTGGTGCGCAACGCCGGCCTGGTGGAAATACAACTGTAATTGTTGTTACATGTCGCATTGCACCAACACGCCGCCTGCCCCTAAAGTTCCGTCCGGCCCTGCCGTTACTGAGGCATAAGTAGGCGAAACCGTCGCACAACCGACCCAGGACGCCCTGCGGAGAAAATCTTGAAGATCAATTCGACCACTAACCGCCCCCTATCGGCTGACGCCGTCGCGCCCCGCGCCGACTCGGCGGTTGCCCAGGCCTATGGCGCCAGTAGCGCCAGCGGCTCCAGCAGCTCGCAGGTGGCGCTGAGCTCGGCGTCGCGCAAACTGTTGGCGCTGCAGGACGGCTCCAATGACATCAACGTTGAACGCGTCGCCGCCATCCGTGCGGCAATCGCATCGGGTCAGTTGAAGATCGACACCGGCCGCATCGCGGACAGTCTGATTGCCAGCGCCCGCGATTTGCTGAAGTAACCCCGAATCTCCCGAGTCCAACAGCATGACCATGAGCACCGTCGAATCCCTGCAATCCTGCATGCGCCAGGAAGATGCCCTGATCACCGAGTTCTCCGCCATTCTGGAAGAAGAGACCGAGGTGCTGGTGGGCCTGGGGAGCGTCGGCACGCTGCAGGAAATCACCGAGCGCAAGGGCGACGTCGCCCGCAAGCTTGTGGACCTGAGCCAGGTCCGGGACTCCCTGCTCGCGGAAATTGGCCTGCCCGCCGGGCACACCGGCACCGAGCAGGCGGCTGTTCTGCACCCGCAACTGTCCGGCGTCTGGCAGGCTTTGCTCAGCAAATCGGCATCCGCCAACGAAATCAACCTGCGCAACGGCGCGCTCATCGACGTGCATCTGCGCTACACACAGCAGTCGCTGGACGCCCTGCGCGGCTTGGGCGCGGCGGGTGGCACCGTGTCCACTTACGACGCCCGCGGGCGTGGCGCACGCAGCGGCCCGGGCCGCAAGCCCATCGTGGCTGGTTGAACCTGGCTGGATGGGTAAAGCGCGCCAGTTCGCGCGCAAGATCCCACCTCGCTATCGCGCGCAACCCATCACATATTTGCGCAAAGCCACTGCGACAACGGCCGTCGTCACCCCGCCGTCATTTCCAGCATCGCATACATCTTCAGCAAAGCCACCGGCAACATGCGCCCGGACAGCTTGCGATCCGTTCCCATGATGCCCGACAGGGGGCCGCGCAGCACTTCCGCTGCCGGCGTATGCGCCAGCTGCCAACATGCCGCGCCCATCTGGCCGGCCATTAGCGATTGGCGCGCCAAGGCATGAGCGCCGTCCACCGCCGGCAAAGCCTGCCACGCATTCGCCATATAGCGGAACCCCGCCTTGGCCTCATCCTGCAGCACCAGCCAGCGCGCCACGGTGGCGGCATCCGCTTGGGACGCGGGCAGATTGGTCATGCCGAACAACTGTCCGGCCACCTCGCCACTGACCGTGTCGATCAGCCGGGCGCAGACCAGCCGGACGGGCTCGCCACCGTTGCGGCCCGGCAGGATCACTTCCGTACCTGAGGCCCACAACGCCAGGGGCACGCGCTTGCTGCCCTGGACGCTGTGCAGCCCCGGCATATCGCCAGGTTGGCCGACGGGCAGATAGCCCACGCTCTTGCCCACGGCATTCAGATTGGTCGGGCAGTCATCCTGGATGACGCGCTGCCCGCCAGCGCTGCGCGCAACCCAGGCAACGCCCTGCTCGTTCAAAGCTGGCCACAAGGCGGAAGTACCGGTTTCCAGCATGTGTACGACCGGGACGCGCGCCAATTTCTCGGCCAGCCAGGCCACTCGCGCCTCTAGCGCCAGGGCCGCGTCCGGCTGGGCCGGCGCCGCTGGCGCAAAGGAGGACAACAGGCCGTGCGGCAGCACCAATTGCTGCGCTGGTGCCGCCAAAGCCGTGCCGCGATCACTCATCAGCAGCGTGCCCAGCAAGGCCCCGCCCGGGAGGCCCTCCCCCTTCATGGCGGTTTTGCCATGCATGGCAAGCAGGTGCCGTCCGCAAAGCGCGGAAAACTCTCGACGCACCATCGCCAAGGGGTCATCGCCCAGGGCGGCTACGCTCGCGCCCGAACTGTCGCCGACATAGCCGCGCCAGGATGCGCGAGCCTGCACGCAGGCGGGATCGCTTTCCAGCCAGGTGATCGCGTCGTCCAGGTTCTGCGCGGCCTCGATGGACCCCGCGCCGCCTTGTGGACGCAGGATGGCGGACGCCAGCAACTGCCGCTTGCGCGCTGGATCCACGCTTTCCGGCTCCCGCGACGCGGACACCAGCGTAGCGAGGTCTGCCTCGCTAGGGGTGTACAGCGCGCGGGCGCGCTCGACCATCGAGAAGGCGCGGTCGATCAGCACGTCGGCGCGGGCCAGCTCCATGTGTTCCGGCACTTTCTGCCCGACCGACATGTAATGGATGGGCAAGCGATGGCGGATGGCCGTATCCAGCGCCGCGCCCAGGCGCGTAGCCTCGTCCAGCTTGGTAATGATGCAACCGGCGACATCCTCGCCCACGCCATTGCGATATGCATGCGCCACTTCATCCAGCGTGTCGCCTTGACTGGCCGCGTTGAGCACCAGTAGCCGGCGCACGGGTTTGCCCGCATTGCACAGCATGGCTGCCTGTTCCGCCACCTGGCGATCGCGCTGGCTGATGCCGGTGGTATCGATCAGCACGATCTTGCGGCTGCCCAATTCGGCCAGGATGCGGCGCAACTCGCCCGCGTCGCGCACGGAGTGGGCGGGCACGCCCATCAGGCGTCCGTAGATCTGCAGCTGTTCCAGCGCGCCGATCCGGAAATTGTCGGTGGTCAGCATCGCGACCTGCTCGCGGCCCTCGCGCGCCACGCAGCGTGCGGCCAGCTTGGCCAGCGTGGTCGTCTTGCCCACACCGGTCGGACCGACCAGGGCATATACGCCGCCAGCCAGGAACTCATCCTCGGAACGCAGCACGGGCAGGTGGGTCACCAGTTCGTTGCGGGCCCAGCTCAGCGCCGCTTCCGTCGTCATTCCTTCCGGCAGGCGCTCCACCAGCGTGCGCACCAGCTTGGTGCTGAACCCCGCATCCAGCAGGCTGCGGAACAGAGCCGCGCCCGCGGGTTCCCGGCCTGGCCCTTGGCGGCCGCCCCAGAGCAGGCCATCCATGCGGCTTTCCAAAGCGCCGCGCAGCGCGCTTATGGCGTCCTGCAGTCCGGCTGCGGCGTCGGCCGGCATGGCAGCAGAGGGCAAAACTGGCGGCTGGCGCAACGGCGCGTCCGGCATGCGGGCCATGGCAGGCGCGGGTGCCGGCTGGGGCGCGGACGGCGTATAGGCCGCAGGCGCTGGAGCCGCGCTTGCCGGCTGGCCCGCATAGGCTACAGGTACCGCCGGGACCAACCCTGCCGGCGCGGAAGCATATGCGGACGATGCGGCAGGAGCGCCAGGCGCGGCAGCGGATGCGGCGGACTGATCTGCGGGGACCTGGCGCAACGGCGGCAGCGATGGCAATTCAACCCGCACGGGCGCCACCGGCTGGGGCGCTATCGGAGCAACCTGGGGTGTCTCATCTTCAGGCTGCGTCGAAGAGGCGTAGGCGGTCTGGTATGCGGCGATCGAACGCGACGGCGTCGCATATCCGCCCTGCGGCATCACAGGCGTGGACGCGCGCCCTGCCTGCTCAGGCAGATCGAATCGCATGCCCGCAGGCGGCAGCGCTTCGGGCGGCCGGACGGGCGCGGCGTCCTGGCGCGGCTCGGCCTCATGGCCGGCATCGTCAAAAGCGCCTTCGACGGTGGCCAGCACCTCCACACCGCCATCGACGCTGCGGTTCGACACGATCAGCGCGTCCGGGCCCAGCACCTGCCGGACCTGGCGCATCACATCGCGGCTATTCGCCCCAAAAAATCGGCTTATCTTCATGCCCCATTACCTCCGCCGATCAGCGCGGTAACACGCACCATGCGCTCATCGGGTATTTCCGTATTCGACAACACGCCCAGCTGCGGCAGATGGTGCCGCAGGAAGCGCGACAAAGGCGCACGCAAGACCGGAGACACCAGCAGCACCGGCGCGTTGCCCTGCGATTCCTGGCGTTCGACCGCAGCCTGCGCTTCGCGCAGCAAGGTATCTGCCAGCCCGGGTTCCAGGCCGCCGCTGGTCGTCATCGCCTGCGAAAGCACACGCTCAAGCTTCACGTCCAGGCCAATCACCCGCAGCTCGCCCTCTCCAGGGAACCATTGCTGGGTGATGGCGCGGCCCAGCGAACGACGCGTCAGCGCGATCAGTTCGTTGATGTCGGGCTGGCTGCCCGTACCCGCGGCCAGCGCCGCCAGGCGCGGACCGTGCTCGGACAAGGTGTCGATGATGGTGCGCATATCGCGGATCGGCACCTCTTCCGACAGCAGGCCCTGCAATACCTTCTGCAATGCCGTGAGCGACAGGGTCTTGGGCACCAGATCTTCGACCAGCTTGGGCGCATCGCGTCCAATGCGGTCCAACAATTGCTGCACTTCCTGGCGGCCCAGCAGATTGGAACCGTGACGATGCATCAGGTGATTCAGATGGGTAGCGACCACGGTACCCGCATCAACCACTGTGTAGCCCGCCACCTGCGCCTGATCGCGCAGACTGCCGTCGATCCACAGCGCCGGCAAGCCGAAGGCGGGATCGGTCGTGGGCGTGCCCTTGATCTGCACGGTCACGCCGCCCGGGTCGATGGCCAGCCACTGGCCAGGCATGGCGACGCCGTGACCGACCTCCACGCCGGACAGCAGGATGCGGTAATCGTTGGGCTTGAGCTCCAGGTTGTCGCGGATATGCACGACCGGGGGCAAAAAGCCTACGTCCTGCGCGAATTTCTTGCGCAGGCTGCGGATGCGGTGCAGCAGTTCACCATTCTGGGCGTGGTCCACCAGCGGGATCAGGCGGTAGCCGACCTCAAGGCCTAGCTGGTCCACCATGGACACGTCGTCCCAACTGGCCTCGGCCGCCGCGGCCTGTGCCTGCGTAATCGCCTGTGGCGGCACCTCGGCCGCCGCGGCCGCTGCCGCGGTTTGTCGCTTGTACAGCATCCAGCCGCCCCAGGCCAGCGCGCCGGCCAGGGTCAGGAATGCAACGTGCGGCATATTGGGGATCAGGCCCATGATGCCGACGATACCGGCGGTCAGGAACAGCACGCTGGGGTTGGAGAACAGCTGGCTGAGAATCTGCTGGCCGATGTCCTGGTCGGTCGAAACGCGCGACACCACCACGCCCGCCGCGGTCGAGATCACCAGCGCCGGGATCTGCGCCACCAGGCCGTCGCCGATGGTCAGCAGCGTGTAGACGCGCGCCGAATCACCCATCGACATGTCATGCTGGGCGACGCCCACGATCAAGCCGCCGATGATGTTGATCGCCATGATCAGCAGGCCGGCGATGGCGTCGCCGCGCACAAACTTGCTGGCGCCGTCCATCGAGCCGAAGAAGTCGGATTCCTGGGAGACTTCCGCGCGGCGCTTGCGCGCCTCGTCTTCGCCGATCAGGCCCGCGTTCAGGTCCGCGTCGATCGCCATCTGCTTGCCCGGCATCGCGTCCAGGGTGAAGCGCGCGCCCACCTCGGCGATACGGCCCGCGCCCTTGGTGATGACGATGAAGTTGATGATGGTCAGGATCACGAAGACGATGATCCCCACGGCGAAGTTGCCGCCGACCAGGAAGTGGCCGAAGGCCTCGATGACCTTGCCCGCGGCGTCGGGCCCGGTGTGGCCATGAAGCAGCACCACGCGGGTGGAGGCGACGTTCAACGACAGGCGCAGCAGCGTGGCGAACAGCAGCACGGCCGGAAATGCCGCGAAATCCAGCGGCTTGCGCGTAAACATGGCCACCAGCAGGATCATCACGGACAACGCGATGTTGAAGGTGAACAGCAGGTCGAGCAGGAACGTGGGCAGGGGCAAAACCATCATGCCCAGCACCATTACGATCAGGATGGGCCCTGCCAGCAGCCGCGCATGCGTGGCCCCGTTACTTTTCAACATGGTGAGCAAAGCGCTCATTCCTTAAGCTCCTTGTGCTGCGGTTTTGGCTTGCGGGTCCAGCTCGACCGGCACGGGCAACCGGGTCGGGGCCGTCGGCTCGGCGCCCCAACCGGCCCGCCAGGAGCGCAGCTGGAAGACCCACGCCAGCACTTCTGCCACCGCGGTGTAGAGTTCGGACGGGATTTCCTGCCCAAGCTCCACGTGTTGATGCAATGCGCGCGCCAAGGGCGGCGCTTCCAATGTGGGGATGCGGTTCTCGGCGGCAAGCTCGCGGATCTTGGCTGCGATCAGGCCCGTACCCTTGGCCAGCACCCGCGGCGCGCCGCTCTTTTCCTCGTCGTACTTCAGGGCCACGGCGTAGTGCGTGGGGTTGGTGACCACCACGTCCGCCTTCGGCACCTCTGCCATCATGCGGCGGCGCGCCGCCTGGCGCTGCTGCTGCCGAATGCGCGCCTTCACGTGAGGGTCGCCTTCGCTTTCCTTGTGTTCCTGGCGCACGTCTTCCTTGGACATGCGCAGCTTCTTCAGGTGGCTCCAGATCTGCCACGGCACGTCCAGCATGACGATGATCATCAGCGACGCCACGATGAAGGCGCAGCACATCGCTACCAGCGTCAGCGCCTTGATCAGCGCCGCCGACGGCGCCACGTGCATCAGGCTGAGCATGTCGTCGTGGTAGCGCCATATGACCCAGACCGCCACGCCGCCGACCAGCGCGGCCTTGGCCAGCGCCTTGATGAGCTCCACCACCGTCTGTGACGAGAACATCCGCTTCACCCCGGAAATGGGGCTGAGCTTGGAGAAATTGAACTGCAGGGGCTTGCCCGAGATGACGATGCCGCCCAAAAGCACGCTGGACAACACGGCGATGACAGCCAACAGCCCGAAAATCGGCAACAGCACCAGCAGGGCCTGGCCGAAACCCTCCACCGCACGCTCGACCATCACGCCGGGATCGAGAACGATGCGCTGATCGAACGCCAGGCCGTTGCGCAACACGCCGCTCAGGGTCCGGTAGAGCGAGCTGCCGCCCACCCAGATGGCGCCCACGCCCGCCGCCAGCATCATGAACGTTCCCAACTCGCGGGAACGCGCAATCTGCCCCTCCTCGCGCGCCTTTTCCAGGCGCCTGGGAGAGGCGGCTTCGGTTTTTTCGAGGTCGCTTTCTTCGGCCATGCTCTGCGGTGTCGTTGCGGCTCGCGGATTCTGGAATTACGAGCTGCCCGCCGAGATTCTAGGAGGCCCCGGGGTCTGGCGATAAGCCAAGAAACGGGGGGAAAGCGGCGCTATTCCCGGATGCGTTTCAGGCGGCGCGCTCCAGGCCCGCCCGGAACGCCCCCAGGCCCGGGCAGGCCAGCCACGTCAGTGGCCTGTGGCGACCGCCAGCCGGTCTGCCTCGCCCTCTCCGGCCGCCGCCTGGAAGCGGTTGAAGTCCAGGCCGATCCGCACCGCGCCCCAATGTTCCGACCCCAGATAGACCGGGATGGAAATGTCATTGACGATTTCGCCCGTATCGCGGGAATAGGTCTGCAGCAGCATCCCGCCGGTATTGGTCGCCAGGCGCAAGCCCACCGGATCATCGAAGATGCGCTTGTTGCGCACTCGCAGGATGTCCTGCTTCGGATCCCCGGTAGGCGCTTGCGAAAAGCGGCGATTGTGGGCCGGCGCGTATCCCCGGCCGTCCACCAGGATCGTGTAGATCCCGCCCGGCACGCCATCCAGCACACTATCAAGCAACTGCGTCACGGTCTCATCGATCTGCCGGTCGTAACTGGTGTGGTAGCGCGCAGGTTCGCTGCCGGGAATGCGCCGGTAGTGGCGGTCGAACACATCGGCACCACGGCTTCTGGCGTCTTCCAGAAGGTTGACAGCGGCGTCGCGGAAGGCTTCGACAGCCTGGGACAGGCCGTCAAAGGCGGTATTGCCGGTGCGTATGTCGGCCAGCACCTCCTGCACGCTCTCCGTCTGGCGACGGATGCGGTCGATTTCGCTGGACATGTTGCCGACGCGATTCAACACGTCGGCGCTCAACGCCGCTATCCGCCCCACCTCCTCGCTCATACCGTGGTTGGTGGAGTCCACCTCGCCTATGGCCTGGACAACGTCGCCGACCTGGCGATTCATGCTGTCGAAGTCCCGCACGAAACGCTCAAAGCCGGAGCATGTCCGATCCAGCACTGCGCCGGACGCGTTGACGTCCTCGCGCAATGTGCCAGTCTGATTCTGGGTCGTTTCCACCAGCTCCAACATCTCGGCGGTATGCCGGCCGATATCGCTGGTAGCCGAGTTCACACGCTCGGCCAGCCGCCCGACCTCGCTGGCGACCACGGCGAATCCCCTGTCTCTTATACACATCT
>NZ_QWFB01000075.1:0-37279 GCF_003576205.1 Achromobacter sp. K91
AGATGTGTATAAGAGACAGGTGGAAATGTTGACGGCGCTTGCGTTGCCGCCAAACCCGCCGCCCCCGCCCTGCCCGGCCAGCTTGGTGCTGTCGGTGCCGTCGCCGCCCTGCCCGCCCAGGCTTTGCGCCGCCAGGCCGGGCAGGTTGTCGCCGCGGGTCGCGACGCTGCCGCCCTGATAGAGATTGATCGCCACGGCGCCGCCCGCGCCGCCATTGCCGCCGGAATGGTCCTTGTCCGGGCCTTTGCCGCCCTTGCCGCCGATGGCGCGGGCGGCAACGCCGGCGCCCTGCACGGTCGCGCCGGCCGCCGAACCGGCCACGTCCAGCAGCACGGAGCCATTCACGTCCACGGTCACCTTCTGGGTCCAGGTGTCGGAGTTGCCGCCGCCATTGCCGCCGTTATCGCTGTTGTCGGTCGACGCGGTGCCGTCGCCGCCTATGCTTTGCGCGTAGATGCCAAAGACCGTGGCGCTGTCGAAGACCTGCCAGTAGCTGTTGGCCTGGCCCTGGTGCGTCACTTGCACGGTGCCGCCGGTGCCGGCATTACCGTTGTTGTAGCCGCCCATGCCGCCCACGGAATTCGCGTAGATGGCAGCTCCGTTGGCATAGGTGCGCAGCCGCGTGGCGCTGCTGCCCAGGTTGATGACGCCGGTGTTGCTGACCGTGACCGTGCTGGCGTTGCCGCCATTGCCGCCCACCTGGTCGCCGTATTCCAGCGTCGGATCGTTCTGGTCGCCGCCGGCCCCGCCCAGGGCCCGCGCGTTGATGCCGTACAGGCCTTGGTGCGGCGTGGGCAGGGAACCGGACATCGTCAGGTTGCCGGAATTGGTCACGGTCACGTTCTGGCCCAGTCCGCCGTGTCCGCCGTTCGAGTCGTTGTTGTCGTTGGCGGGGTCGCCGATGCCGCCGGACGAGACTGCCATGATCAGGCTGTTGAAATTGCTGAGCGCCGTGCCGTTGAGCGCGATGTCGCCCGTGCTGGATACGGTAATGTGGCCGCCGTCTCCTGCCGTGCCTTCGTCCACGCCGTCGCCGCCGCGCGATATGGCCGTGACCACGCCCACCGGGTTCAGCCGGGTCTGGTTCTCGTCGGCGTTGTAGTTGCCCGAGGACGTGACCGACACGTCCGGTCCGTTCTGGCCGTTCTTTTCGTTGTCATGGTCTACGCCGCTGTCGCCCTCGCAGATGGCCTGGGCGCTTGGGTAGTTGCCGGACGGCACGTTCAGGGTGGGGCCGCCTGCGCATGCATAGCCGGCCTGTGCGCCGCCCGCTACGCTCCAGGCGCAGGCGCCCAGCGCGGACGCGATGGCCAGCCGCAACGTGTTCTGCCGCAGCAGGGGAAAAGGCAGACTGGGGCTGTGCGCCGGGCGTGATGTGGGCTTCATGGATGAGCGGATTCTTGTGACCCGAGCGCGGTTTACCCGGGTCGGCGGGCGCGCGCTCAGTAGTAACTGGCAAAGTTTCGCCACTAGAATCCGCAGGCAGCGCACCTCGCGCAACTTTTTTTCGACGAATCAGTGCTTTTTTTCGACGAAATCCGCAAAGAAAACCACACTGTTACCGCATGCGCGGCCACAAATGTAAGTAAAGATTGAATGCGGCGTAGAGCCGCCGGCCGGCCGTGTCAGGGGCGAGCTGGTGTCCGCCTGGCGCCGTCCGAAGATGCCAGCAGCATCTGCCCTTTGCGTGTCAGGACAACCACCGGTTCGACATCCGCGCGGCGGGGAACGTCCACCAGCCCGTTGGCGGTCGCGTCTTCCCAGGCGGACAGGCGCGGACACGAACTGCGCCAGGCGTCCATGGTCTGCGCATAGGTGCGCGGCCGTTCGGCGATCCAGGCCAGGAATTGCAGCAGGTTGCCGAGCTGGGACGTGCCGGCCTGCAACATGGAACTATCGTCATCTGTCTTCATCGCCATGCACTCCCAACCTGGATGTAAAAGGCGTTCTGGTCCTTGCTGTGGGCGATGTCTATCCCCACCGCCAATCCCAGCTTGGCGGCTATCAGATACCGGAAGCCTGTGCCGATGCTGACGACATTGGTGGAATCGGCAAAGGATTTCCAGTTTCCGTAGGCCTTGCCCACGCCGCTGAACCCCAGTATGGACCAGCGCGGGGTGGCGTCCCAGCGCAATTCTGTTTCGAAGGTCAGCGCGTCGCGGTCCTGGTAGCGGCCCCGCGCCACGCCGCGCAGGTCGACGTAAGGCTGGGCGTAGAACGGCACCGTGCCGCGCGTGAACTGGCCGTCGCCGCGCAGGCCCAGGGTCCAGCGCGGGGCCAGCGGCAGCCAGGTGTAGCCGCGCGTGCGGTAGCTTTCGAAGGCCTGGTCGCTGCCCAGCCAGCTGCGCGAAAACTGGGCCTCCAACTCGGCATAGCTGCCCCGGTTGGGATAGAACATATTGTCGCGCGTGTCATAGTCCACCACCACGCCGGCCTTGCCGATGCGGCCCGCCAATTCGGCCTTGGACAGTTCGCCAGCCTGGCTGCCGGTGAACCGGGTGTTCGAGCGGAAATAGGTATAGCGCGGACCGACGTACCAGGGCGTGTCGCCCACCCGGGCCAGGACCTGCTGCATCAGGAAGGTGCCCTTCACCTCGTAGCTGCGTCCGTGGCTGGAGGCGCCGTAGTACTCCAGGTTTGCGCGTCCCTGGGCCAGCGCGCCCAGGTAGCGGTAGCGGTCGGCGTCCCAGCTGCGGAAATGGAACAGCGCGCCGCCGCGCGTGCCGTTTTCGGTGGCCATGGCGCCAATGCCGGTGACATTGGGCGGCGCCTTGCTTTTGCCTTCCGGCTGGCCCTGGGAGGCGGCCTCACCCGCCGGTTCGGAGAAGTACAGCAGCATCACGCCGCCGCCATAGCCCACTGCGGGCTCGGTGATGATCACGGGTACCGGCAGCGCGCCGTTCTGGCGCAACAGGAAGTCGCCCATGTCCAGGCCGCCGCCGTTCGCGTCCGCGTCGGCGTCCGCTTGCGCCAACGCCGCGCCCATGAACGCCGGGCCCGTGCACAGCAGGATCAGGATCTGCCTGGCCAGTCGCGGCCAGGTGACCGGATGGCCCCGGCGTGCCGCGCCGCCCGTGGCGGGCACGGCCCCCCTGGAGGCGCTGTCTCGGGCGTGTCTGCATTCCTGGCGCACGGAGTCCTTCCCCGTTGTGGTGCCGCAGTCCGGCGATGTCGGGCGGCTCGCAAGAATGAGACTGGAGCCGCGCGTTCAGTCGTGCACCGCCGATGATGACACGGCGCCGGATCTTGCGCACTACTTCCGCCACCGCTGCCTAGACCGCGAGCCTGCGCATCGTCAGCGCGACGACCGCCGTGGCGACAAGCTGCATGCCGGCCACGACGTACAGGCCTGCGGCCACGCCGCCCGTCCATTCCTTGAGCCAGCCCATCATGAACGGCGTGGCGAAGCCGGCCAGGTTGCCGACCGAATTGATGAAGGCGATGCCGCCCGCCGCGGCGGTGCCGGTCAGGAATGCCGCCGGGATGGCCCAGAAGACGGGGAACGCCCCCAGCACGCCGATGGCGGCGATGCTCAAGGCGCCCATCGCCAGCACGGGGCTGCCGATGTAGGCGCCGGTCAAGGACAGGCCGACCGCGCCGACCAGGGTGGCGCCGGCGCAATGCAAGCGGCGTTCGCGGGTGGAGTCGGAATGGGCGCCGTTGATCACCATCGCGGCCGTGCCCAGGATGAACGGGATGGCCGACAACAGGCCTATGTTCAACGCGCCTTGCACGCCCAGCTCGCGCACGATGGAAGGCATCCAGAACGCCAGCGTCGCATTGCCGCCGACGATGCAGAAGTACGCCGCGGTGCACAGCCACAAGGCAGGCAGGCGCAGGGCCTGGGCGAAGCTGGCGTGTTTGCCGGGGTCCAGGCGTTCACTGTCCAGCTCGGCCGTCAGCGCGGCCTTTTCCGCCGCGCTGAGCCAGCGCGCCTGCTGGGGGCGGTCCGGCAGATAGGCCAGCACCACCAGTCCGGCGATCACCGAAGGAATGCCTTCCAGCACGAACAGCCATTGCCAGTTGCGCAGCGGCGCCACCCCGTCCATGCCGCTCATGATGAGTCCGGCTATCGGCCCGCCGACGATGCCGGCGATGCCGAACGACGTCATGAACCAGCCATTGATGCGCCCTCGCCTGCTTGCCGGTATCCAGTACGTCAAATAAAGCATGACGCCGGGAAAGAAGCCCGCTTCGAAGGCGCCCAGCAGAAAGCGCAGGACATAGAAGGAAGTGGGCGTGGTCACGAACGCCATCGCCATCGAGGTCAGGCCCCACAGGATCGTGATGCGGGCCAGCGTCTTGCGCGCGCCGATGCGTTGCAGCAGCAGGTTGCTGGGCACTTCGAAGATGAAGTAGCCGATGAAGAAGATGCCCGCCCCCAGGCCGTACACCGCTTCGCTGAAGCGCAGGTCCTGCAGCATCTGCAGTTTGGCGAAGCCCACGTTGACGCGGTCGATCCACGCCAGCAGGAACAGGAAGATCAGGAAGGGAATGAGGCGCCAGGCGACCTTGCGGTGCATCTGGCCAGGATCGGCGGCCGGCGCGGCGCCGTGTGCGGGCGCGGACAGGGGTTGCGGTGAAACAGCATCCATAGCGGGTTCCTCGGTGGAGCGGATCAGGGGAGCGCCCTAGCCCGCCGATACCGGGGCAAGGTTACGCGAGCAGATGTTTTTGTCTGCTATAAATATATTTTGCCATTATGAAAAAATACAATAATCAGGATTAACCCGCGGTGGCCGCCGCGGGGCGAGGTCCGCCGTCGCGTCTTCAGGCCAACAGGTTCTTGGGCAGCGCGGCGATGAAGGACGCGAAGCTGGTGGCGCCCTGCCCGGGGCTCATGTGCTGCGTCATGACCGCGGCCGCGCGCGCCGGGTCCTGCGCCTGGATGGCTTCGAGCAGTTGGCCATGCTGTTCCCATGACGAGGCCAGGCGGCCGAAAGCGGAAAAGGCGTGCAGCCGGTAGGCGCCGGTGCGCGACCGCATGCGCAGGATCTCCTGGCGCAGATAGGGATTGCGGGCGCCCAGGTACAGGGCATCGTGGAAGCGCCGGTTGTGTTCCTGCCAGGCGTCGGTGTCCTCGCGCCGCACCACGGCCGCGGCGCGTTCATGGATGGCTGCCAGCTCGTCGCGTTCGGCGGGCGTCATGCGTTCGCAGGCCAGGCGCGCGCCTATGCCTTCCAGCTCCGCCAGCAGCTCCCACATCGCCAGCAACTGGGCCACGTCCATCTTCGCCACCACCATGCCGCCACGCGGCAGGCTGGCCACCAGCCCTTGCGCCTGCAACTGCAGCAGCGCCTCGCGCACCGGTGTGCGGGAGACGTCGTAGGTCTGCATCAGCATCTGTTCATCGACCGGATCTCCCGGCAGCAGGCTGCCATCGCGGATGGACTCTTCGACTGACAGGCGGATGCGCTCAGCGGCTTTCATGGCGGACTCCGGTGTAGGGGGTAAGAAAATTCACGCTAGGCATAGTATTTTCTTGACTTCTATAAATATATTTATGAGACTAGACTTTTATTTTAACGAGCAAAACGCGGCAGGAGGTAATGAGCATGGAAGACTCGCCCAAGCAGGAATGGCAGGCCTGGGTCGCCCTGGCCTGCAAGACGCATGGCCTGGCGGTACCAGTGGAGACGCAAGCGGCGGTCGCACGCACGCTTTTGCGCCTTGCCGCCGTGCAGGCCGAGATCGACGGCTGCGGGGACGACGATGCCTGATTCTCTGCTGCATCTTTCCGTGGCCGACATGCGTCGAAACTACGCCCAGGCCGCGCCCGGCGCACGCGTGGCATTGGTCTCGACCCAGGCTGCGGCGTTCCAGCGCCGGGCGGCCGACCTGCTCTGCGCCACGCGCACCTATCAACCCTCTGGGCTGACCGTGCGTCCTGGCGGCCTGCTTGAAGGCGTGGCCTTGGCGCACAAGGATGCCTTCCAGACCGGCATGCACGCCCCGGGGCGCGGGCGGCCGTTGCGCGACGAAGCCCCAGGGCCGATGGCCACGGCGCTGCGCCGCTTGCAGGAACACGGCGCGCTGAACCTGGGCGCGCTGGCGATGGCCGAGCATGCCTGCGGCGCGACGGCCGAGAACCCCCACGGCGCGCCGCTGGCCAATCCGCTGGACGCCGCCGCCGCGGTGGGCGGATCGTCCAGCGGTTGTGCGGTCGCGGTTGCCGCAGGCCTGGTCCCCGCGACGCTGGGCACCGATACGGCCGGCTCTGTGCGCATGCCGGCCGCGACCTGCGGCCTGGTGGGACTCAAGCCGACTCCGGGGGCGATCCCGGCCGACGGCGTGGCGGCCTTGGCGCCTACCTTGGACACGGTGGGCGTGATGGGCCGCAGCGCGCTGGATGCGGCCTGCGTCTACGCCGCGTTGCTGCCAACGCCGACAACCGCGTCCGCGTTGCCCGCGGACATGGCGCTGATCGAACGGGAACTATCCAGGCCGCGGCGTTGGAGGCTGGCCTCGACGCTGGCGACTGCCGGAGCGCGCGCCGACGTGGCAGAGACGATGGCGCGATTCGAACGCGGCCTGCCCGATCCGCAACGCATCGGCTTGCGCCCCGTGCCCGACCTGGACCGCTTGAACCGTCTGGCGCAGATCGTGCTTCATGCCGAAGCCGCCGCCACGCTCGCGGGCAGCGTGCGCCGTGATTTGGCCTCGCTGGCGCCGGCCACCCAGGCCATCGCGCTGCCAGGCTGGGCCATGCCGGCGGTCTGGTATCGCCATGCCTTGTCGCAGATCGCGCCACTGCGCGCGGCCTTCCTTGCCACCTGTCTGGCCGACGCCGATCTATTACTGACGCCCTGCCTGCCGCAAGGCGTGCCGGACCGCGCCGCGGTCACCACCAGCAGCCCCGATTTCGATCCCCGCGCCCTCGGCGCGCTGCACCGCCATCACGCCTACCTCAACTACCTGGGGCTGCCGGCGCTGGTCCTGCCCGTCGGCATCGATGCGCAAGGCCGCCCTGTCTGCGTGCAAGCGGTCGGCGCGCCCGGCAGCGAAGCCCTGCTGCTGGCCTTCGCGCATCAGTACGCCCTGCCCTTTTCCGCCATTCTGCAACGCTAATCCACGGACTCATCATGGCCAGAATCAATGCCTCCCCCACCCTGGCGCGCTTTCGCGTGCTGGACCTCTCGCGCGTGCGCGCAGGCCCGACCTGCGTGCGCATCCTGGCCGACTTCGGCGCGGACGTGATCCGCATCGAACCGCCGGCCGGGATCGATCCCAATGAAGCCATGTTCGCCGCGGACCGTACTGGCGGCGACTTCCAGAACCTGAACCGCAACAAGCGGTCGATGACGCTGAACCTGAAGAAGCCCGAAGGCCTGGCCGTCTTCAAGCAGTTGGTGGCCACGGCCGACGTGGTGGTGGAAAACTGGCGGCCCGACGTCAAGGCGCGCCTTGGGGTGGACTACGACGCCCTGCGCGCCATCAATCCCCGCATCATCCTGGCCAGCATCTCCGGCTTTGGCCAGGACGGTCCCTATGCGGACCGGCCGGGCTTTGACCAGATCATCCAGGGCATGGGCGGGCTCATGTCGGTCACGGGCTTTGCCGGCGGCGGTCCGCTGCGCGCGGGACTCGCGGTCGCAGATTGCGGCACCGGCATCTATGCCGCGGTCGGCGTCCTGCTGGCCCTGCTGGAGCGCGAACACTCCGGCGTGGGCCAATGGGTCCACAGTTCCCTGCTGCACACGCAGATCGCGCTGATGGACTTCCAGGCTGCGCGCTATCTGAACGACGGCGACACGCCGGTGCAGGCAGGCAATGACCATCCGACCAGCAGCCCGATGGGGCTGTTCGAGGCCAGCGACGGCGCGTTCAACCTGGGCGCGTCCGGCGAAGGCAACTGGCGCCGCCTGTGCGAGTGCCTGGATGCGCCGCAATGGCTGGAAGACCCGCGCTACGCGACCGAGAAGTTGCGCGTGGCGAACCGGGGTGCGCTCAATGAATCCCTGGCGCAGCGCTTTAGCCAACAGAGCGTCGCGCACTGGGTTGGCCTGCTGAACCGCGCCGGGGTGCCTGCAGGCCCGGTCTACAGCATTCCGCAGGTGTTCGAGGACGAACAGGTGCGCCACCTGGGCGTGGCGCAGCCGGTTGCCGACGATGCCGGACACCAGTACCGGCTGATCTCGCAGCCCGTGGCCTTGACGCGCACGCCCGCCCAGATCAGGCGGCCCGCGCCAGGCTGGGGCGAGCACACCCGCGAAATGCTCGCGGAGATGGGCTATGCCGCGGACGACATTGAGCGCCTGTATGAAGAGGGCGTGGTATGAGCGGCGGCCAGATCCAGGTGGATTTCCAGGACGGCATTGCAACCCTGACGGTCTGCCATCCCGAACGGCGCAACGCAATGACGCTGGACATGTGGCTGCAGTTGGCTGCAGCGCTGCGTGAACTCGACGGCGCCGCAGTCCGGGTGCTGGCGCTGACCGGCGCGGGTACCCGGGCCTTCGTGTCCGGGGCCGACATCAGCGAGTTCGACCAGGCCCGCGACGGCGCGGCCGCGGTCGCCCGGTACAACCAGGCGGTGGCGGATGCGCAGCAATTGCTGGCGGACTTCGCCGCGCCTACCGTTGCGCTGATACAAGGCGCCTGCATGGGCGGCGGCATCGGCCTGGCGCTGGCCTGCGACCTGCGCTATGCCAGCGCCAGCGCCCGCTTCCGCATGCCGGCCGCAAGATTGGGGCTGGGCTACTCCTATGCCGACATGCGCAGGCTGGCGGGCGTGGTGGGCGCGGCGTCCGCCTTCGACCTGTTCTATACCGCCCGCATCCTTGACGCCGAGCAGGCCGAACGCCGCGGCCTGGTCCACGAACGGTACGCCGACGACGATTTCGTCCGCCAGTCGCAGGCCCGGGTGCGCGCCATCGCCGCCAATGCGCCCCTCTCCCTGCGCGCGGCAAAGGCAGCCATACTGGCGACCATGAATCCGCCCGCGCCCGCGCAGCTCGATGCGATCGACGCCCTGGTGGCCCGGTGCTTCGCCAGCGAGGACTACGCCGAAGGCCGGCGGGCATTCGCCGAAAAACGCGACCCGGTCTTCCTTGGCCGCTGAGCCGTCTTTGAACCATGAGCAAGATGCCATGAACAATCCACGCATTCCTTTCATGCTTTCCAGCCAGCGCCCGCCCCTGGCGGCGCTGGACGGCCGGGCCATCCTGGTGCACCTGGTCGTCAATGTGGAGCACTGGCCGTTCGATCAGCCCATGCCCCGCACCCTGCTGACCGCGCCGCACGGGCGCGAGACGGTGCCGGACGTGCCCAACTACAGCTGGGCCGAATATGGCCTGCGCTGCGGGCTGCCGCGGATCATCGACGCCATCCGCGGCCGCGGCCTGCCTGCCTCGGCCAGCCTGAACGCCTCCGTCATCGATGCCTACCCCGAGGCGGCCCAGGCGCTGCTGGAGGCCGGCTGGGAATTCATCGGCCACGGCATCCACCAGCGCGCTTTGTCGCAAGAGGACGGCGACGGCCAGGCCCGCACCATCGCCGCGGCGCTGGACCGGATCGAGCGCTTCAGCGGCCGCCGGCCGCGCGGCTGGCTCTCGCCGGGCCTGCGCGAAACGCTGGACACGCCGGATCTCCTGGCCCAGGCCGGCATCGACTACCTGTTCGACTGGTGCCTGGACGATCTGCCCAACTGGATGCGGACCGCCGGCAGGCCCTTGCTGGCCTTGCCGTACGCGCTGGAACTGAACGACTCGGTCATCCACGCCGTGGAAAAGCATGCCACCGGGGAATTCAGCCGGCGCCTGGAGCGGACGCTGGACCTGTATGCCGACGAGGCCCGGACCGCGGGCCGTCCGCGCGTCCTCACGCTGGGACTGCATCCCCATCTGATGGGCGTGCCGCACCGCTACGCCGACCTGCTCACCATGCTGGACCTGCTGCAAAAGCACCCGATGACTACCTTCGTCACCGGCGCCGCGATGTATGACTGGTACGCCGCCCAGGTTCCCGTCCAGCCCGATGGAGCCGCCGCATGAACGCCATCGATACCCTGGTCGCGCATTTGCTGCGGACCCAATACGAGCACCTGCCCGCAGCGGCGGTGAAAGCGGCCAAGACCTTCATCCTGGATGCGGTTGGCGTCGGGCTATCCGGCTCGCGCCATCCCCGCATGCCCTCGTTGCGCCAGGCGGCCCAGGCCCTGGGCCAGGGCGCGGAAGCGACCGTCTGGGGCAGCGGCGAGCGGCTGCCGCTGGCCAGCGCGGTCATGCTGAACGCATATCAAGTGTTCAACCAGGAGTTCGACGCGATCCACGACCGGGCCGTGGTGCACGCGTTTGCCTGCATCGTGCCGGCGGCGCTGGGCTATGCCGAACGCGAAGGCGGCGTCGATGGTCCCCGATTGATCACCGCGGTCGCCGCCGGATTGGACTTCGCCATCTATGTCGCGCTGGCCCAGCGCGCGCCCATGCGTTTTTTCCGGCCGGCCATGTGCGGCGGCCTGGGCGCCACGGCCACGCTGTGCAAGCTTGGCGGGTTGAATGAGAGCGCCACGCGCGATGCGCTGGGGCTGGCGTACAGTCATCTCTCCGGCACCATGCAGGCGCATATCGAAGGCTCGCCCGCGGTCGGCCTGCAGGTCGGCCTGAACGCCAGGGCGGCGGTTACGGCCTTCGAGCTGGCGCGCGCGGGCTTTCCCGGTCCGCGCGACATCCTGGAAGGCCCTTATGGCTACTTCGCGCTGTATGACGCCGGCCAGGCCGACTGGGACGCGGTTCGCGCGGACGTGGGCCGGGTGTTCCAGATCACCCGCATGAGCCACAAGCCCTACCCGACCGGCCGGGCCACCCATAGCGGCATCGGCGCCGTGCTGGACCTCATGCGCGCCCATGCGCTGCAGCCCGGGGACGTGGACCGGATCACGGTCCGCGCGTCGTCGTTGATCGTGCGCCTGGTGGGACGGCCGGCCCATCCGGGCATGGATTCCGCCACGGCCCGGCTCTGCATGGGCTATGCCATCGCTACTGCCCTGCTGCGCGGCCGGGTCGGCATACCCGACTTCGATCCCGACGCGCTGGCCGAGGCCAGGACTTTCGAACTGGCCGCCCGTGTCCAGGTGCTGGATGACGGCAATCCGGACCCCAATGCCATGAGCCCCCAGCGCGTGGAATTGCGGCTGAAGGACGGCCGCGAATTCGCGGTCGACATGCCGGCCTTTCCCGGCAGTCCGGAACGCCCCTTGGGCGTGGCGGAACAGGACGCCAAGTTCGAAGCCTGCTGCGCGTCCGTGCAGCCGCCGCTGCCCGCCGGCCAGACACGGGAGCTGGCGCGACGGCTGCGCGGACTGGAGGCCGAACAGGACCTGCGCGGCATCATTCGTCTGCTGACAACCGGGCGTTAGTCCTGACGGCGTGTTCCGGACTGGGCGCGTCAGTACTTGAAGCTCACGCGCGCCCAGACCGTGCGGCCCGGCTCATTGACTGCGGTGTTGGCGGCATAGCCGAAACCCGCATTCCCCGCCAGGTTCAAGTGTTCGCTGTAGGTCTTGTTGAACAGATTGTCCACGCCCAGCGACAGGCGGACCTGCTTGTTGACCGCATAGCCGCCGTTGACGGAGAAAACGCCGAAGCCCGCGCTCGGGCCGAAGTCCTTGCCGACTACGTTGCCCTCATTCAAGGCGTAGCGTTTTTGCGCGGCCACGATGCGCCACAGCGCCCCGGCCGACCAGGTGCCGTCATCGTAGGCGGCGCTGAGCCTGGCCTCCAGCGGCGGCATCTGCGGCAGCGCCCTGCCGTCGCTGCGGTTCTCGCCCCAGGCATACGCGAGCGTCGCGCCCAGTTTCCACGCGGACGCGGGCTTGTATGAGACGCCGAGTTCGCCGCCTGCAATGCGTGCGTCGACATTGCTGGCCTGCGACGCCGGACCCATCATGCCGCCCGAGGTGTAGCTGAACAGGATGAAGTCATTGACGTAACCGGCGTAGCCTGAGAACCAGGCGTCCAGCGCTTCGGTTTTGTACTGGGCGCCGAAATCCAGCTGGGTGGTTTTCTCGGGTTTCACGCCCTGGAAGGCGTTGACGGACCCGGCAGGCCCCTGGTCCGGAGAGAACAGCTCCCAGTAATCGGGGAAGCGCTCGACGTGGCCCAGGCCCACATAGACCGTGGCCGGCAGCGAGGCCAGATCCTGCTCATAGCGCAGGAAGCCGCTGGGCAGCGTGTCCTTGCGGCGCTCATCCGCTGTGGGATTGGGCATGGGCATCATCATCGAGCCCGTGTCCTGGCGGAAGTCCTTGGCCGAAGCCCAGTCGACCCGTGCGCCGCCGATGACGCGGCTGTCCGGCGCGACGCGCCAGGTCAGTTCGCCGAACAGTCCGGTGTTGGAAAAGTCGGCGTCCTTGACCCAGCTCTGGCTGCTGTACGGCACGGTATCGGTGCCGCTGCGGGAGCGATGGCGGCTCTGCTGGAAATCCAGGCCGGTGACCAGACTGATATCCGGCGTCAGTTCCCAGGTGCCGGCGTAGCGGCCGCCCCAGGTCGCGCGGTCCACGTCGGCCGCCATGGCCATGGGCATGGCGCTCATGGGGTCCGGCGCGCGCAGCGTGTAGTTATCCATCACGTGATCGGCGTAGTTGTAGTACAGCTGCGCCTCGACCTTGCTCAGCACGGGTCCCAGGTTGCGCTTCTCGAAGCGCAGGCCGAAGCTCTCGCGCTTGAACTGAGAGCCGTCCATGCCGCGGCCGGCATAGCGCGCTTCGCCATCGCCCGTGCCGGCGGTCAGTTCGTACAGCGTGTCGGCGTCGGGCGTGAAACCCAGGGTCAGGTCGGCGTTCCACTTGTCCCAGCGCGAAGGCACGGTGTTGCCGTCGCCGTCCTTGTAGTCCTGGGAATGGGAATGGTTGGCGGTGATGCGCGTGTAGACCTTGTCGTTGCCCACGGTCAGGTCGGCGGCCTGGTCGTTGCGGCCGAACGAGCCGCCCGTCAGGCTGCCGTCGAATCGCACGCCGGCTGCGGTGAAACGGGGCGTGTCGCGGTCGAACTTGACCGTCCCGGCCGACGCGCCGGGTCCCCACAGCACGGTCTGCGGTCCCTTGATGACCGTGAGCTGGTCGAAGTTCTCGGGCGAGATATAGGAACTGGGCGCGTCCATGCGCGCAGGGCACGCGCCCGGCATGGAGGTGCCATTGGTCAGCAGATTCAAGCGCGAGCCGAACATGCCGCGCAGCACGGGATCGCCGTTGGTGCCGCCATTGCGGATGGCCGAGAAGCCGGGAATCGTCTTCAGATAGTCGGTCCCGTCGCTGGCCGGCAGCGGCTGGCGCGGGATCTTGGGATCCGTGGTGAAGGTCAAGGGCGCGCTGGGTTCCACGCCCGTGATGACCACGGGATCGGTGGTGTAGACGTCGGGCGTGTCGGCGGCTTGGGGCCAGGCGGGAAATGAGGCGGCCACTGCGGCGGCCAGGCAACTCGCGCGCAGGAATTCTTGGTTTGTGGTCATGTCTGGTGTCTGTCGATCGGGAACGTGCGATGGCAGGCGCGGACGGGCAGCGCGGCCGCCTCCCTTTAAGAAAGGCGTGGCAGGAGCGCGCTGTCTGCGCATGGGCGTGACGAAGTGGGGGCCCTCCCCGCGCGGCGCAAAAGGACCTTGGCCTGCTGCGTGCGGACGACGCTGGCGCAACCGCTCAGGCCCGCGGGTTGGCGGGCTGCGCGGATGGCGTGTCGTGGAAGTCTGGGGAGAGGGTCAGGCGGATGGCGGCGGCGCGCGCGACCGTTGCGGCAGCCGGGTCAAGGCGCTTGCAACGTGGGGTTCGGCGGCCGGGGGATGGACTGCGGGGGCTGCGGCTGGCAGGAGCCAGGCCAGCAGCACGATTTCGGGCGGCAGCGCGTCGCTCAGCATGGCGCAGCCTGCGCTGCAGCAGTGCGGCAAGGCGCCGCTGTGCTGCTGCGCGCCCTGCTTTTGCCCATCGGCATCCAGCGTCACCACGCGTGGGCCGCTGGCCGTGCAGACGATGGTGGTGACACCGGGCTTGCCCGTTCCGATGCCCGAGGCCGCCAGCGCCGAAGACGCGATCAGCGCCTGGAAGACGAACAGGGCCATCGCGACCAGCGCGACCCAACGTCTACGGGCATAGGCAGATGCATGCATTCGGCGGTTCCTTATCGGCGCAGATGCTATCACGCAGGGCGGAGCAGATCCCGCGCATGGATGGCAACGCGCAGCCAATTCGGATTGCCGTCTGATGTAGATCAGACAATGCCGCCGCTTCGTGCGCGTCGCCGCCAAGCTTGGCGCAGGCAGGTGATCGGGCTACCCTGTAGCCGGCAGCCCGTAGTGGCGACTTGGCTTTTCAACCATAGAAAGTAGAGGATGCGGATGTCCCGTTGGACTTTTTACACAGCCCCTGGCACCTGTGCGCTGGCGACGCATATCGCGCTTCATGAAGCAGGAGCCGACTTCGACCTGGTCAAGCTGGACATGGGCGCTGCGCAGCAACAGAGCCCCGAGTACCTGCGCGTCAACCCCAAGGGCCGCGTGCCGGCGCTGGCGACCGAGCACGGCGTGCTGACCGAGACGCCCGCCCTGCTCGCCTTCGTGGCGCAAAGCTTTCCGGCCGCGCAGCTGGCGCCGGTCGACGATCCTTTCGCCTTCGCGCGCATGCAGGAGCTGGCCAGCTATCTGGCGTCCACCGCGCACGTGGCGCACGCGCACAAGCGCCGCGGCGCGCGCTGGGCCGACGATCCGGCCGCGCATGCCGCCATGCAGGCCAAGGTACCGCAGACCATGACCGCCTGCGCCGCCTACCTGGAATCGCAGATCGCCGGCCCCTGGGCGGCGGGCGAGCGCTACAGCGTGGTCGACGGTTATCTCTACACCATCGGCAGCTGGTTGGAGGGCGACGGCGTCGACCTCGCGCAGTTCCCCAAGCTTGCGGCCTATCTGGCCCGGGTTGCGGCAAGACCTGCCGTGCAGCGCGCACTGGCCGAAGCGCAGGCTTCCTGACGGCGGCGGGCTGGCCGGCGCGCGGCGCCCGGCCAGCAATGCCGCCGATCGTATCGGTTTGATTGGCATCAAAACTGGAACGCTGCAGTCAGTTCCGGCGGACTAGCGCGGTATTGCATCCTTTCCTATCCTTCTTCCGTGCCGTTGCTGTCAGCGCGTTTTAAGCTGACGGGCTGACGGAATGCGCGTCCCGGCTCCTCCGGACGCCGAACATACCGAGAATCGAATGAAGCACACCTACGCAGCATTTCTGGCCGCCTCGCTGCTGGCCTTGGGCAGCCTGCCGGCGCACGCCGCGCCCGTGGATTACCAGATCGACCCGGAACACACGGAAGTCGTGGTGACCTGGGACCACCTGGGTTTCTCCAAGCCCACCGCGCATGCCGGGGCCGTGACGGGCGTGATCCGCTACGACGCCGCGCAGCCTGCAAAGTCGGCCGTCGACCTGCGCGTGCCGGTGGCGCGCCTGACGTCGCACGTACCCAAGCTGGACGAAATGCTGCAAGGCGCCGAGTTCTTCCAGGCGGCCAAGTACCCGGACATCCAGTTCAAGAGCACTTCGGTCACCGACCACGGCAACGGCAATCTCAGCATCAGTGGCGTCCTGCGCATCAAGAACATCGAAAAACCGGTGGTGCTGCAGGCGCGCCAGAACAAGCAAGGCATCCATCCCATGGCGCAGCGTCCGGCCATCGGCTTTGACGCCATGACGGTGGTCAAGCGCAGCGATTTCGGCGTGGACGCGTTTGCGCCCGGCGTGAGCGACGAAGTGCAGCTGCGCATCACGGTCGAGGCCGTGGCTGACGCCGCACGTTGATTTTCCGGGCGCTGCGATCACCGCACGCGCAAGGCCCTGGCTCCTAAGACAGGAACCCGATCCAGCGCCCCGCCACCAGGCAAGCCAGCCATAAAAACAGCGAAGCGCCTGCGCGCACGCGCATGGCGCCCGTCGCACTGCCCTGATCCCGCACCGTCTGCCAGGCCAGGCTGCGCCGTGCAAGCACGGCATTGATCGCACCCGCGGCCAGCAGGCCCATCTTGATCCCGAACGCGGGATTCGCCAGGTACTCCAGCGGCTGGACGCTGAAAAGCATGGCGCCGGTCAACGCCGCCAGCGCCAGGCCCGCTGCCGCAGTCCGCGCCAACACCGGCGCCAGCACAGCCAGCGGTCCGGGCTTGAGCCACCCCAGGAGGCGCAGGTCCAGCGGAACGATGGAGCCTATGAGCAGGCCGATGGCGCCGATATGGGCGGCGTTCACCAGCAGATACAGCGTGCTCCACCGCCGCAGCCAGATCGACGGCGGCAGGGTCTGAAGCTGTTCCAGCGCAAGACGCAGTAGCTCAGGCATGGCCCGGCCGGTCAGGGCTTCTTGATGCGGCTGGGATAGATGTCGTAGGTCTTGCCGCCTACCTTGATCTGGACGGCTTTCATGCGCTTGGCGTCCGACTCGCGGTCGCGGTTGCCGACGGCGACGATGGCATCGCCCGGTTTGGCCGAACCTTCGACGAATCCGGCGTCCTTGGTCTGGGTGGGATTGCCCAGCTCCACGCGCCAGACGCCGTCGTCGGCGCGTACGTCCAGCCAGGGATGCGGGGGCGCGACCTGCACTTGCTGGACCGTGCCTTGCAACGTCATCTGTTCGGATTCGGCCCACGACCAGCCGTGGTGGGCTATCGCGGCGGGCACCAGGCCCATCAGTCCGGAAAGCGCCAGCGCTGCCGTGACGACGCGTATGGATAGCTTCATGTCGCTGCTCCTGAATTGCGGTTTGGCTCCCCTTCCTTTGCGGCGGCCGCTCGTGTGGCGCGCGTCCGGCGCAATCAGCATAGCGCGGGAGGCGTTGCATATCGAGCCTGATTCAATGATGAGAAATTACTTTAAATAAAGAACCTTAAATATGAAATTAAAGTCATATTAATCAATGAATTAGAAAATTATTCTAAGAATTTGGATGATGCTGAATATATGCTGAATTCGAGAAATCATCGTTTCTCACGGGAAAACCCGGAGAAACTTTCCCGCACGGAATACGGTCGCAAATTGTTCAGGTGATTGTCAGGCACCGTCCCCAAATGGCGCCGTCTCCACGCGCCCGCCGCGCCCAACCGAGAGCATCCGATGACACAGCCCACCCTGCGTTCGCCCGCGAATCCGGCCCTGTTGCTCCAGCCGCGCGCGCCGGCCGGCTTGTCGGTGATGGATGCCACCATGGTGCTGGTGGGCGTGGTGATCGGGATCGGCATATTCGGCTTTCCGCCGCTGGTGGCGGAGCACGCGAGTTCCGAGGCGATGTACATCGCCTTGTGGTGCGCGGGCGGCCTGGTGATGCTGGTCGGCGCGCTTTGCTACGGCGAGCTGGGCTCGGCCTATCCCGGCGCGGGCGGCGAATACCTGTACCTGACGCGGGCCTGGGGCCGGCAGGTGGGACTGATGTTCGCCTGGGCGCGTTGCTCTGTCATCCAGACGGGCGCCATCGCCGTGGTCGCCTATATCTATGGCGATTACGCGCAACGGCTCGCGCCCCTTGGTCCGTACGGCCCCGCCCTGCACGCGGCGATATCGGTGGTGGCGCTGACCGCCTTGAACGTGGCGGGCACGCGCTATTCCAAGCGGTTGCAATGGGTGTTCACTGCGCTGACGGTGGCGGCCTTGGCGGCGGTGCTGATCGCCAGCCTGGCCGCCGCGGGAGACAGCCCGCTGCGCAGCGCTGCCGAACCGGGGCCTTTGACCGGCAATACCGCGGGCCTGCTGGGCATGGGCATGGTGTTCGTGCTGCTGACTTATGGCGGCTGGAACGAAGCCGCCTATCTCAGCGGCGAGCTGCGCGACCCGGGCCGCAACATGAGCCGGGTGCTGCTGATCGGCACGCTGCTGGTGACGGGCGCGTACGTGCTGACCAATCTGGCGCTGCTGGAGATCTTCGGCCTGCAGGGGCTGCGCGATACGCCGGCGCTGGGGGCGGATGTGATGCAGCTGGCGGCCGGCCCCTACGCTGCAGCCCTGCTCAGCCTGACGATCTGCGCCACGGCGCTCAGCACCATCAACGGCACCATCATCACCGGCGCGCGGGTGTATTGCGCCCTGGGCCGCGACGTGCCGCGGCTGCGCGCGCTGGCGGCGTGGAACGCGCAAGGCGAGACGCCCGCATCCGCACTGCTGGTCCAGGGCGCGATCACGCTTGCGCTGATCGCGCTGGGCGCCTTCAGCCAGAACAGCGTGCAGACCCTGGTGGCCTATACCGCACCGGTGTTCTGGATCTTCATGCTGCTGGTTGCGGCCTCGGTGTGGCGCCTGCGGCGCATCGATCCGGATCGGCCGCGCCCGTTCCGCGTGCCGCTCTATCCCTTGCCCCCGCTGCTGCTGGCGCTGACCTGCGCCGGCCTGGTGGTTTCCAGCGCCATGTACGCCGGCGCCGGCGCGCTGATCGGGCTGGCGGTGCTGGCGGCGGGCCTGCCGCTGCTGCGCCTGCTGGGGCCCGCGCCGCCGCGGGCCTGACCAAGGTTTCCCCGGGGCGGCGATCCCGTCCGCATGCCTTACCTGCAAGGAGTCCACATCATGCACATCGCGATTCAGTCCTTCAGATCCGCCGCCCGTAGCGCCATGCCGCCCCTGCGCGGCGCCGTGCTCGCGTCGGCGGCCGCGCTGGCCCTGGCATGCGTCCCGCTGCCGTCGCTGGCCGCCGCCGCGCAGCCCTCGGAACAGAAAGAGTACGTGCCGGACGTGGGCCAGGACGGCAAGGACGTCATCTGGGTGCCTACGCCGCAGGCCCTGGTCGATACCATGCTGGACATGGCCAAGGTCACGCCCAAGGACAAATTGATGGACCTGGGCTCGGGCGACGGGCGCACCGTCATCACCGCGGCCCAGCGCGGCCTGACGGCCCAGGGCATCGAGTACAACCCGGACCTGGTCGAACTGTCGCGCCGCAACGCGCAGCGCGCCGGCGTTGCCGACCGCGCCACCTTCGTGACGGCGGACCTGTTCGCCACCGATCTGTCGCAGGCGGACGTGATCACCATGTTCCTGCTGTCGACCATCAACGAAAAACTGCGGCCCAAGCTGCTGGAATTGGCGCCCGGCACCCGCATCGTGTCGAACTCCTTCCGCATGGGCGATTGGGAGCCGGACGCCGAGGAAACCATCCGGCAGGACTGCAACACCTACTGCACGGCGCTCTTGTGGATCGTGCCCGCCAAGGTGGCGGGCAACTGGGAGGTGGACGGCCAGCCCCTGCAGCTGGAGCAGCGCTACCAGCGCCTGTCGGGCAAGCTGGGCGGCGCGCCGATTTCGGAGGCGCGGCTGAATGGCGCCGAGATCTCCTTTGTCGCCAATGGCGTGCGCTATACCGGGACGGTGAATGGCAAGCAGATGAGCGGCAGCGCCGCCGGCCGGGGGAACTGGTCGGCCAAGCGGGTGTAGGGCCGCGACGCGGACGGGTTATGCCGCGTGGCGCCAGGCCGTCAAGGATGCTTCCACATGCCCGATTTCCTGCGCCGTCATTCCGGCCATGGCGTAGTAGCGCTGGCGTTGCTCCACCACCTCGCGCACGTGCTCAAGGATGCCGCGAGCGACGGCTTCAGACCGCAGGCCGAAGCGCCGGTATTCGCTCAGGCAGTTCTGGAATGAGCTTTCCCGGCCGGCTGCGCCGATGTGCAGGTAGTGCCTGGCGGAGCCTTCCTGCGTAACCACGTCGAACAGGGGCGACAGCCGGTAGGTCTGCGCGCCCTCGTCCTTCAGGAAGCCGACGTTCTTCAAGTGGTCGTCGGTGTTGTGGACGGCGACGTTCAGGATCATGCGCGCGTACAGTTCCTTCGAGTCCCGCACCGGGTTGGACGAAATCCGGCGCGTGACGTCCGCCAGCCGCGCGTAGGAATACGTGGCCTTGCCGCGCGCCTCGTCGAGTTCGCGTTTGCCGATCTGCGCCGAGGGGCTGATCAGGGAGGCGCCGCTGAGGAAATGGCGGCGCGCGACGATGGGAGTCGCGCCCTGCCCGGCCGGCAGCAGCTCGCGGTCGAAGCGGTGCGTCAGCAGCACCGCGCCCAGATGCGTTTCAGCCAGGCGGATCTCGGGCACCGTCAGGCCGATGGCGCGCGCCATCTGCAGATTGGCGTATTCGACGCGCTGGCGGTCGTAGGAATCCCCCTTGCGCGGAAACTTGGCGATCCACATTTCGCCGCGCTCGTCGCGCACGATGGTCTTGGGGCGCGCGCCGCCGATGTCCCAGGAGCTGCCCAGGATGTCGCGGTACAGGCCCTTGGGCTTGACGCCCTGATCGATATCGGTGAGCAGGTCCGCAAGCGATTCCACCTGGCTGAGTTCCGGCAGGCGATAGGTCTTGCGCATGTTCGGCGTAAGCCGGCGGGCGCTGAAGAACAACGCCCCCACGCCCATCCCGCGTCCCTTGAGCAGGACTTCGTCCTCGGTCACGCGGGCGCCGGCGTTGTCCACGCGCATGACGTTGCGGCCCCATGCGTCGGGGGCGGCGTCAAAGATCGCGCCCAGCGTTTCGTAGCGGCTTTCGGTGCGGAAGGTGGTGCGCGCGTCCACCAGCGGCAGGTTCAGCGGATCCAGCGCAAAGGCGCGCGGATCGTTCACATAGGACTGCACATAGGTGAACTCGGCGTAGAAGCGGCTTTCATCCGAATCGTCCAGCGTCAGCAGGCCGGCGAGCACGGCCTCGCCGCGGATGTCGACGTAGACATACAGCTCGCTTTCCACCGATTTGTGCTTTCTTGCTTTCACGATTTGCGTGGCGCTACAGCTGGGTAGGATCGGCGCGGTGCGTGTTGGGCGTCTTGCCGCTGCCCCGGCTGGGCCGGCGCACCGCGTCCAGGCGTTTGCCTACGCCGTCCAGGTCGGGATCGCCCAGGGCGTAGACCTGGTCCGCATAGCCGTACTGCAGCAAGGCTTCAATGGCCAGCGCCAGGGACACGCCGCCGTCGCCGCGTTCCAGGCGCGTGATGGTGGCGCGCGACACGCCCATGCGGGCGGCCAGCGTGGATTCGGTTTCGGCGCGGCGCAGCCGGGCGGTGCGGATGTTGGCGCCAAGGCGCGCAAGCGCACTGGCGGCATCGAAGCTGGGTTCGATCTTCCTTTTCATGAGTCAATAATAGTGCTTTGTTTTTTGGTTTGCACTATTAATGAGGCATATTAGGAATTAAGAATGCTCTGTTAATGAGGCATTAACATAATTTATGAGTCATTAATAGAGCAAAACAGGTCAAACTACAATCGCCTGCTCCAGCCGCAATCCGCCACGCGCCGTGTCCAGCGTGACCTGTGCGCCCAGCGGCAAGGTCAGGTTCGGATCGCCATGGCCGCTGGGCCATCCGGCCAGCACCGGAATGCCGCGCGAGCGGAACTGGTCGAGTACCAGCGGATACAGCAGCCCCTGCGCCTGGGCATCGTCGCCCGGCACGCCGAGGATGCGGGTGAAGTTGCCAACCAGCACGCCTTTGAGGTCGTCGAACTTGCCAGCGGCGGCCAGTTGGCTCAACAAGCGGTCGATGCGGGGCAAGGCTTCGTTGACGTCCTCGATGAAAAGAATTCCGCCGCTGGTGTCGATTTCGCTATCGGACCCGATCAGTGCGCCGATCAGCGCCAGATTGCCCCCGATCAGCCGCCCGGTCGCCGTGCCCGGTATCAGTTCCGTGGCGGTGGCATAGGGCGGCGGCGTGATCCACGCCCCCTGCCCCACCTGGCCGCTGACCATGGACAGCAAATGCGATTCGGTGGGTTCACGCTTGCCGGCCAGCAGGTCCTGCGCCAGCATCGGCCCGTGGAACGTGACGAAGCCGGCGCGGCGCTGCATGGCCAGGTGCAGCGCCGTGATGTCGCTGTAGCCGATGAACGGCTTGGGGTGGCGGCGCAGCAGATCGAAGTCCAGCTGATCCAGCAGGCGCCACGAACCGAAGCCGCCCTGCAGGCACCAGACGGCGCCGATATCCGGCGCGGCGAAGGCCGCATGCAGGTCGGCCAAGCGGTCGGCGTCCGAACCCGCCAGATAGTCATAGGGGGCGTCCAGCCGCGAACGCGAGGCCGGCATGACCTGCGGCACGTAGCCACGCGCCAGCAACCATTCGGCTGCGTCATCCGCGGCATCCAGCGCGGCGGACGCGGGCGCCACGATGGCGACGCGCGCACCGGGCTTGAGCGCGGGCACTGGCGTTGCTGCGCCGCTGGCAACCGGGGGCGCCGCGGAACCGGGCTTGGCCGATTGCGGCGCGCGGCGCGGCGGCGGCTTGGGCGCCGCGCAGCCGGCCAAGGCCGCGGACAGGCACAGGGCCCCGGTGTTGATCAGAAAACTCCTGCGTCCGGTATTTCGCTGCGGTCGCTGGCCTTGCGGCGCTTGTTCCATGGTCATCCCTGCTGCCGTCAGAAACGTTCGTAATCCAGGCGGTAGCGCCACTGGCCGAGGGCCAGGCCCGCCATCGGCAGGCGGCCGATGCGGATGCGGCGCAGGGCCTGCAGGCGCAATCCCGCCGCGTCGCACACGTATTCGATGAAGCCGGGCGCAGGCGTCTTCAGGGCGAAGCGCAGATGGGTTTCGTTCTGCCAGCTGACCTTCATGGGCGTGGCGGCGCGGCCGTCATAAGCCATGCCGCGCTGCAGGCGCGCCAGGTCGGCGGCGCTGAGCTGGCCGGACACCTGGGCCACGTACTCCTGCTCCACGTAGCGCCCTTCTTCCACCAGCTTGCGCGCGATCGGGTATTCCTGCGTGTAGACGACCAGGCCGCTGGCTGCGCGTTCCAGCGGCGTGACCAGCTTCAGGCCGTTGAGCATGCGCTTCAGGTAGCGCTGCCCGGAACGGTCGCTGGGCATCAGGTTTTCGGGCAGGATCAGGTCGCGCGCAGAGCCGGGCTCGTCATTGGCGTAGAGGCCGGCGGGCTTGTGCAGCAGGATGGTCACGGGACGCGCGTCTTCCAGGCGCGCGCCTGGCAGCAGGCCCACGGACTGGCCGGGCGCCACCCGATAGCCCGGCTCCTCGACCTGCTTGCCATCCACGGCGACCCAGCCGCCTTCTATGTAGCGTTCTGCGTCGCCGCGCGAGCAGGACAGTTCGGTGGCCAAGCGCTTGGCCAGGCGTACGCTTTCGCTCATCGCACCACCGCCTTGTGCTGGGAAGCCGCGGGGCCGGGCGTGGAGTCAGGCCATGAATCGAGCCGCAGTTCGGGCCGTGATTCGGACCGCAGTTTGGACCGGAAAGAATAGCCGCCTTGCAGCGGCGCCAGTGGGTGCATCGTCATGAGGTATTGCCGGGGTGTTGCCAGAAAAGCGGGCCTTGCGCCCGCGACGTGAGGCAGATGTTACGCCCTTCCCCGGCAGGCTGCCGGCCGCGGCCTGGCTGGCAGCCAATGCGGGCGGCGTTCAGACCGGCGGGAATTCGGCGTGTCCCGCGGGCGTTGCCGCCGGTTGCGTTTCCGCGTCCAGCGCGGCGGGCGGCGGCACTTCGTCGATCCAGGCCTTGAGCAGCGTATGGGTCACCGCCAGGATCACCGGGCCGATGAACAGGCCCACGATGCCGAAGGCAAACAAGCCGCCCAGCACGCCCACCAGGATCAGCAGCAAGGACAGGTTGACCCCGCGCTTGATGAGCAGCGGCCGCAGCAGGTTGTCCAGCATCGCCACCAGCACCGACCAGACCAGCAGCACCGCGGCCGCCAGCTTCATGTCGTTCTGGAACAGCCAGACCACGCCGGCCAGCATGGGCAGGAAAGGCCCCAGTTGCGCCAGGCACAGCATCACCATCAGCGCGGTAAGGATGCCGGCAGCCGGCACGCCCGCGATCCACAAGCCGATCCCGCCCAGCCCGGACTGCACCACGGCGGTCACGACGATGCCCAGGGCCACGGCGCGTATCGCCTGCCCGGCAAGCTTGACGGCCGCCAGGCCGCGCTGGCCCGCCAGCCGGTTGAAGAAGCGCCGCACGAAATCGACCGCCACTTCGCCCTTGGTGTAGAGGATGCCGGCCACGACCACGGTGATCAGCATGTGCATCATGAAGGCGCCGACGATGGCGGCATGCCCGAGCAGCCAGGCCGCGGCGCTGGTCAGGTACGGTTCCAGTTTGGCCAGCAGGCCGCCGGCGCCGGCGTCCGACAGGGTCTGCCATTCCTGCGCAATCTTGGGGCCGACCAGCGGAATGCCGTGGACCCAGGCGGGCGGCGCCAGCAGCGCGTAGTCGGGCAGGCTCTTGACCGCCGCCATGATCGAGCTGCTGTGCAAGGCCAGCGTCGAGATCACCTCGTAAAGCGGCAGCACGATGACGAACAGCAGGATGACCAGCATCGTCAGGGTGCCCATCCAGCGCCGCCCGCCGCAATAGCGCTGGATCGTCAGCATGACCGGCCAGGTCGCCACGACGATCGTGGTTGCCCAGACCAGGCCGGGCAGGAATGGGCGCAGGATGTAGAGGCTGCCTGCCATCAGGCCGGCCAGGATCACGATGACGAGGATGATGCGGGCGAGATCGACCGTCTGGCGTGGAAGAGGATTCAACCGCTGCTCCTGACAGGGCCGGCAGCCCTGGTTTGTGGCGCATCGATGCCGGTTGGGCATATGCCCGGTTGGTACACCTGAATGCGTCTTTGGCGAATTTATCCGAAAATCCGGCGCGTATATATACCGGCCGCCCGCAAGCGGCGCCGCCTGCGGCTAACGCGGGGCGCCCGCGCCGTCGCCCGCGCCCTGCGCGCGGATCAGCGTGTAGGCGATGTAGTACTTGTAGATGTTGCTCACGTACTGCACCGTTTCACGCCCGATGCGCTCGGCTGCCACCCGTTCCACATTGTCGAACCAGACGTTCGGGTCCAGTCCGCGGGCGGCGGCGTCCTTGCGCAATTGGTTGATCCGGCCGGGGCCGGCGTTGTAGGCCGCGAAGGCGAACAGCCCCTTGTTCAGGTCCGTCATGGGCTCTTTCGCGTAGTACTGGTCGATCATGAAACGGATGTATTTGACGCCGCCATGGATGTTGTATTCCTCGCGCCGGATGTCACCTACTTTCAGTTCCTTGCCGGTGGCCGGCATGATCTGCATGACGCCTATCGCCCCGACCGAGCTTTTGGCGCCCTGGTCCAGCCGGGACTCCTGGTAGCCCTGCGCCATCATCAGCAGCCAGTCTATGTTGTATTGGTCCCCATACTTGCGGAAGAAGTCAGCGAGGCGGTGGAATTTTTCGATTTCCTCCGGATCGGTGGCGGCCTTTACCCACTTCACGGATTTCAGGTACTTGGTCAGCTGCTGGTTGCCGAAAGAGGTGCCGACGCGGTTCTTCTCCATGAAGGGGTTGAGCGCCGCCGCGAGCTTGGGCGAGTTCTTGCGGAAGGCGAAGGCAATATCGCTGCCGCTGTCGACCTCCAGATTTTCGTAGACCCGGATCTGCGGGAAGATCTGTTTCCAGAAATTCGCCAGGTAGCGGTCGGCGACCGTGTACTTGACCAGGTCCGCGCTGGCCATCTCCAGGATGTCGTCGGTCTCGAAAGTGCCCGGCGCGTCACGGATGATGGCGGGCTTCAGGCCCCTGGCCGCCAGATCCGCGTTCAGCTTCTTGATGCTGCCGTAGTAGCTGCTGACGGGGCTGATGAAGAGCTCCTGCCCGGAAAGGTCGTCCAGCGACTTGAGCTCGGGCGCGCCTGGCGCGGCCACGACCAGCTCCCGCACGCCCGACGCCAGCGGCGTGGAAAAGTCCACCAGCTTCTGGCGTTCTTCAGTGACCGTCAGATTGGCGGCGATGATGTCGCCCTTGCCCGCCAGCAGATCGGGAATCAGGCGTTCGCGCGAGGTCGGCAGGAACACCACGTACACGCGGATGTTCTTGGTCTTGAGCTGCCGGTTCAGGTCGTTCTCGAACTCGGTCATCATGTCCGCGATGATGCCGCGCTGCGTGCCGCCTTTGTCCAGGAAGTACAGGGTCTTGTTGTAGGGCACCAGCACCCGGACTTGCCGGCGCTTGACCATGCCGTCGAAGTCCCCGGTCCAGGGCTTCATGTTGTAGGCCAGCGCCAGCGGGTCGCCTTTGGCCTTCGCCGTCTGGGCGTACCCAGGCGATGGAGGCAACCACAGCAACAGCGCGCAAAGCATCGAGGCAATCACGCGAAATGACATAGTTCCTCCGGCAGGCCCGGTTACTGCGGCAAGTCAGGTATGCCGCGCGGCAAGGCGCGTTGCGCGCCGGGCCGTGGCTACAACAATATCGGGCGGCCGGGGTTCATGCAACGGATTCTTTCCGCTGCGGCGTGCAATGCGGACGGCATCCAACGGGCCTCTAGGGCTGCGCGGGTTTCGGCGGCGCATGACCGGCGTCCTGCCGCTGGGCCTGCGCCATCAGATGCCGGGTCAGCTCGCCCAGTTGTTCGTCCTTCCCTTTCAACTGCGCGAGGCAGTCGGATGAGCGTTGCTCGGCGGCCGCCAGCCGGGATTCCAGCGTCCTTTCGCGATCGCGCGCCGCCGCCAAGGCCGTATCGGCCGCGGCCTGATCGGCTTGCTGGCGCACTTGCATAGCCTGGACTTCGGTGCGCAGGGCTTGCGCCTCTTGTTCCGCCTGGCGGCGCTGATGCTGTTCCTGTTCCAGCCCCTTGCGCGCCTGCGCCGCCTGCTGTTGGCTGGCTGCCTGCGCGTCGTCCAGCCGCGCCTGCAAGCGCTTGACCGTGCCGCGTTCGCTGTCCAGCTCATTGAGCCAGCGGCGTTCGTGGGCGGTATGACGGGTTTCCAGCGCATCGAGCGCTTGCGCATGCTGGGCGCGGATCTTCTCGTTCTCCGCCAGCGCCGCCTGCGTGGCGCTGCGGGCGTCTTCCAGCTGCAGCTGGTTGCGCCTGAGCAGTTCGTCGCGTTGGCGCAGCTGCTGTTCGGCCGACTGCAGCCGGTCTTCGGCGGCCGCCAATTGGGACGTCGCCACCCTGAGAGCTTCCTGCAAGTCCTGTTCGCGGTGCGCTAGCTGGGCTTCGCGTTGCTGCAGCTGTTCGGCGTCCGAGGCCAATTGCTCCCCTTCCCGCGCCAGTTCTTCCCAGCGCCCGCGATAGGCCTGTTCCTGTTGGGCGCGGGCCTCGGACAAGGCGGCTTCCCAGAAGTGCGAGGCGGCCTGCGCCACGGGATCCGGGACGGCAGCCGGCGCTGCAAATGCGCCCGGGTCCTTGATGCGCGCGCCCAAGGCCCGGAACCAGGTTTCCAGATAGGGGCTGACGGTATTCGGCGAGCCCCGGCCGATCTTCTGTCGCACCCGTTCGATGGTGGGCCGCGCGCCCTCCAGCAGCAAGGCGTCGGCGGCGGTCCAGACGTCAGTTTCGGTAATTCCGGTGGCCATGCGCTTGCTCCGTGCCGAATTCGGCATTTGCGGGATAATTACCCACGATAATGGAACCTTATCGAGAGTAATTTGATATTAATGTTAGATATCATACAGCATACATAATAATATGTATGAAATGCGATTTTCCCACCCTCTTCAACCATGACACAGCTGAAAACGCAGGCGCCGCTGCCCGTTCTGGACCCGCTCACCCTGGACGCCCAGGCCGATGCCGCCGCCAGCGCGCTGTTGCGCGAAGGCAGTTCGGCCAACACGGTCGCTAGCTACCGCGCCGCCATCCGCTACTGGAGCGCCTGGTTCGAGCTGCGCTATGCGCGCCCCTTTGCCCTGCCCTTGCCGGAAGCCGCCGTGATCCAGTTCGTGGTCGACCATGCCCAGCGCTCCACCGAGCAAGGCCTGAAATGGGAATTGCCGCTGGCGTTGGATCAGGAACTGGTCCGGCTCAAAGCCAAAGGCAGGCTGGGCGCGCCCAGCCTCAACACGCTGCTGCAGCGCATTTCCGTGCTGTCCAAGGCGCACGAACTTCAAGGCCACCCCAACAACCCCTGCCGCGCGGCCGCGGTGCGCGAGCTGCTTGCCAGGACGCGGCGCGCCTATGCCCGGCGCGGCGTGGCGCCGGCCAAGAAGGTGGCGCTCACGCGCGAACCGCTGGAGGCCATGCTGGCCACCTGTGACGATTCCCTACGTGGCATGCGTGACCGCGCCCTGCTGCTGTTCGCCTGGGCCAGCGGCGGGCGCAGGCGCTCCGAAGTCGTTCATGCCACGATGGAAAACACGCGGCGCACGGCCGAGGGGTTTCTGTACGCGCTGGCGTATTCCAAGACCAACCAGGCGGGCGCCGTGCGCGCCAATGACCAGAAGCCCATCGTCGGCGTGGCTGCCCAGGCGCTTGACGCCTGGCTGCGCGCCAGCGGCATCACGCAAGGTCCGCTGTTCCGGCGCGTGCGGCGCGGCGACGTGCTGGGCGAGCCGCTGGCCGCGGCCGCGGTACGGGACATCGTGCAGGAACGCTGCAAGCTGGCCGGCCTGGAAGGCGAGTTTTCGGCGCACAGCCTGCGCTCGGGATTCGTGACCGAGGCGGGACGGCGCAACGTGCCGCTGGGCGACACCATGGCCATGACCGGACATGCCAGCGTGGCCACCGTCATGGGCTACTTCCGCGCCGGGGCGGCGGCCGAATCGCCCGCGGCCCGGCTGCTGGACGAGCCGGACGCCCCGCGCGGGTAAAATCCCGCGCACTCGCCGCAACCCGAATCCTGCCCGACACGATCTTCATGCGAATCAACCTACGCGGGCTGGTGCTTGCGCTTACCGTATGCAGCGCCCTCGCCGCCACCGCCAACGCCCTGTACGCCAGTTACCGGGTGCAGCGTGAACAGCTCATCGCCAATACGCTGGAATCCAACCGGGTGTACGCCGCCAAGCTGGCGGAGAGCGCGGGCACCTTCCTGGACTCGGCCCTGCAGCAACTGGAGTACAGCGCCCGCCATGTCGCCTGGCGCTTCGATGCGCCGGAAGTCTTGAACGCGGAAGTCGCGCGCCTGCGGGAGCAGACGGACAGCTTCAACACGGTCG
Source organism: Achromobacter sp. K91 (assembly GCF_003576205.1). Taxonomy (NCBI): domain Bacteria; kingdom Pseudomonadati; phylum Pseudomonadota; class Betaproteobacteria; order Burkholderiales; family Alcaligenaceae; genus Achromobacter; species Achromobacter sp. K91. The sequence goes on from NZ_QWFB01000075.1 coordinate 28,833, forward strand.
CCATCATCCGCGCCGACGGCGTCATGGTGGCGGCCAGCCAGGCCATCCGCAGCTTCCAGGGAACGCGGGTCGACAACGCCGCCAGCCGCATGGCGCTGCAGACGCGCAAGCCCCTGATCAGCAAGCCCTATGTGTCCGTTGCCGGCAACCTGCTGATCAACGTTTCGTATCCCATTCATTCCGAGGGCGGCATCTACCTGGGCTACGTGTCGGGCACGATCTACCTGCGCAACGAAGGCGCGCTGCACAACCTGCTGGGCAAGCATCCCTATCAGGACGGGTCTTATCTGTACGTGGTGGATAACGAGGGGCGGCTGATCTATCACGCCGAGAACGACCGCGTCGGCGAGGACGTCACCAGCAATCCCGCCGTGGCGGCGGTGATGCGCGGGGAGGATGGCGCGCAGCGCCTGATCAACACGCGCGGGGTGGACATGCTGGCCGGCTATGCCCACGTCTCGCGCAGCGGCTGGGGAGTAATCGCGCAGCGCCCGGCGTTGGCCACGCTGGAGCCCTTGCACGATCTCATCTGGGCGCTGATCCGCTACGCGGCGCCCTTCGCCCTGCTGTTCCTGTTGGCGATCTGGTGGTGTGCGCGCAAGATTTCGCAGCCGCTGTCGCAACTGGCCACCAATGTCGAGCACCATGACATGGCGGTGGCCATGCAGCGGGTGCGCTCGGTGAAAGCCTGGTACTTCGAGGCGCAGCGCCTCAAGCGCGCGGTGATCCGAAGCTACTCCAGCCTGCAGGACAAGATCGGCAAGCTCAACCAGGCCAGCATTACCGATCCGCTGACCGGGCTGCGCAACCGTCGCGGCACGCGTCAGGCGGTGGATGCGCTGCAGGCGGCCGACACCCCCTTTGCGGTGATCGCGCTGGACATCGACCATTTCAAGCGAGTCAATGACACCTACGGCCACACGGTGGGCGACGAGGCGATACAGGGAATGGCGCAGTTGATGCGCGACTGTTCGCGCCCGACAGACATACTCTGCCGCAATGGCGGCGAGGAATTCCTGATCCTGCTGCCCGGCGCGGGCCCCAGGGAAGCAACGGGCATGGCGGAGCGCCTGCGCAAGACCACGGAGATGCGCCGTGCGAGCGGCTCTCCGGAAATCACGGTGTCAGCCGGCGTGGCGCACTGGACGGCCGGTAGCGCGGACGTGGATCTGGTCTTCCAGGCTGCGGATGCCGCGCTGTACGCGGCCAAGCAGCAGGGGCGAAATCGCGTGGTGACGCACGCGGGCTGACGCCCCTGCCCGCCCGGCGGCTATTTCAGGGTTATGGCAACGCCGGGTCAGGCGTCCTGGTCTTCGGCGGCATCGGCGTCCGCGGCAACGGTCTTGATGTCCGCTTCCTTATTGGTCTCGGGCGCCTTCCAGTCCAGGGGAGGAATCTCGAATTGCCACTTCTTGCCAACTAGTTGATGAGACATGAACGTTCTCCTGTTCAGGACGCATGGCTTTCCCCCGCGCAAAGCGCAATGCATGAGATTCGTGCGTGCCATGGATGCTGTTTCCAATGGATGCCATCGGAGCGCGGGGGGCATGCGCGCAGGCAACGCAAACGAAAATGGCGGCCGCGGCCGCCAGCGACTTACAAATCTTCCGGCACTTGGTTTTGTTATGATTTTGCCGAAAGATGCTGAATTTTAGCATTAAATTGCCTGAAATAGCAAGCGATTCTGGCGTGGACCACAAAGGCCGGCGCCCCGCCCCTGACGCGTCGACGCCGACAATGGCCAATGACGCAAATGCCCCCGCAACATGACGCGATCGCCACTCCCGCTGCCGGACGGGCCTTCATACACTGGATGCGCCCATTGTCCGGAGACTGATCGTGACCCACGCTCCCATCGAGGGCGGCTGCGATTGCGGCGCGGTCCGCTACCGCCTCGCCAGCCCGCCCATGTTCGTGCATTGCTGCCATTGCACCGTGTGCCAACGGCACGCCGGCACCGCCTTTGCGATGAACGCGGTGATCGAATCCGACCGCGTGCACCAGTTGCGGGGCGAGCTGCGCCGCCATCCCGCAGACAAGAACGCCAATGATGGCGAGACGGTCGTGGTCGTGCGCTGCGCGGCCTGCCTGGGCCTGTTGTGGAGCCATCACCCGGGGTTCGGCGAAACGGTGGCGCTGATCTATGCGGGCACGCTGGACCGCGCCGCCGACTTCCCGCCTGGCGCGCATTGCTTCGTGCGCTCCAAGCACCCGTGGGTGGGCATACCGGACGACGTGCCGGCGGCCGAAGCGTTCTACGACATGGACGCCTGCTGGCCCCAGGCCGCCAGGCAGCGCCTTGACGCCGCGCTGGCCGGCAGCCCGCGCAAGCCCTGGACGCCCAAGGGCTGAATACCCCGCCGCAACAACGCGCGGCGCAACGCCGCAACACCCGTCTGAGCGCCGCGCATCGACCCTGCCCGCAATCCTCGCGCGCTTAGGGATTTCCCCCGTTTTTGCGGAAAAAAAGCCTGTTTGGCGCATATCCCGTGTCCCTGAAAGGTGAACGGAAGTTTGAATTCCTAGACTTCCGCGTTCATTCAAAAGTCAGCTTTTGTTCAGAACGTAGTCAGGCAAAAGCACAACAACGGGAGGACTACAGATGCAATCCAAACGCAGCGCCGCGCGGCGCGAAGTCTGGGCCGCCGGCACGATGATCGTGCTGGGCCTGGGCGCCATCGCGCAGGCATCCACCTACAACATCGGCAGCCTGGCGCGCATGGGGCCAGGGATGTTCCCGGCGATCCTGGGCGTGCTGCTGGTGCTGTTGGGCCTGATCATCGCGCGCATGGCCGCGGCGCCCGCGGCAGCCGATGACGACGCCGAGGACGAGCCTCCGCCCGACTGGCGCGGCTGGGGCTGCATCATTGGCGGACTCATGGCCTTCATCCTGGTGGGCAAGTACGGCGGCCTGGTGCCCGCGACCTTCGCGCTGGTCTTCATTTCCGCGATGGGCGACCGCCAGCACACGCCGCGCAGCGCGGCGCTGCTGGCCGCTGGCGTGACCGTGCTGGGCGTGGCCGTTTTCTCCTGGGCGCTGCAACTGCAGTTTCCGCTGTTCCGCTGGGGCTGATCGATGGAAATCTTCAACAACCTGATGCACGGGTTCTCCGTCGCCTTCGCGCTGGACAACCTCATGTGGGCCGTGTTCGGCGTGTTCATGGGCAACCTTATCGGCGTGCTGCCGGGCATGGGCGTGCTGGCCGCGATCTCCATCCTGCTGCCGCTGACCTACACCATGACGCCCACGGCGGCGCTGGTGATGCTGTCAGGCATCTACTACGGTTCGCAGTACGGCGGCGGCATTACCTCCATCATGCTGAACCTGCCTGGCACCGCATCACACGCGGTGGCCTGCCTGGACGGCAATCCGCTGGCGCGCAACGGCAAGGCTGGCTCGGCGCTGTTCATGCTGATGTTCTCGTCGTTCTGCGGCGCGTCGGTCGGCATCCTGGCGATGATTCTGTTCTCGCCCATGCTGGTTGACGTGGCCTTCAAGTTCGGCCCCGCCGAGTACTTCTCCATGATGATGCTGGGCCTGCTGGCCGGCGCCACCTTGGCCAAGGGGTCGGCGATCAAGGGCGTGGCGATGGTGGTGGTGGGCCTGCTGCTGGGCGTGGTGGGCACCGACGTCAACACCGGCACGATGCGTTTTCACTTCGGCATCCTGGAACTGTCCGACGGCCTGCAGATCGTGGCGCTGGCCATGGGTCTCTTCGGCGTGGCGGACTTCCTGAAGAACATCAACCGCATCGGCGGCGATGCCAAGGTGACCACCGCCAAGATCAGCATGAAGTCGATGCGGCCCGAAGCCGGCGACATCAAGCAGTCGCGCGGCGCGCTGGTGCGCGGCACGGCAATCGGCGCGGCCTTCGGCATCCTGCCCGGCACCGGCCCTACCATCGCCTCGTTCATTTCGTATGCGACGGAAAAGAAGGTGGCGCGCGAGCCGCGCCGCTTCGGCCGCGGCGCCATCGAGGGCATCGCCGGACCGGAAGCGGCCACCAGCGCCTCGACCCAGACCAGCTTCATTCCCACCATGAGCCTGGGCATCCCTGGCGATCCGGTGATGGCGTTGATGCTGGGCGCGCTGATCATCCACGGCATCCAGCCGGGACCGCAGATGATGGTGGAACACGCCGACATGTTCTGGGGGCTGATCGCCAGCTTCTGGGTCGGCAACGTGCTGTTGCTGCTGTTGAACCTGCCGCTGATCGGCATGTGGGTGCGGCTGCTGACGGTGCCGTTCCGCTACCTGTTCCCGGCGGCGCTGTTCTTTGTTTGCGTGGGCGTCTACAGCACCAACAACAATCTGTTCGACGTGGCCATGGTGACCTTGTTCGGCGCGGCGGGCTACGCGCTGATCCGCATGCGCTTCGAACCCGCGCCGCTGTTGCTGGGCTTCGTGCTTGGCCCCATGGTGGAAGAGAACTTCCGCCGCGCCCTGCTGCTGTCGCGCGGCGACCTGACGATCTTCGTCTCGCGGCCCATCAGCCTGGGCTTCGTGGTGGCGTGCGTGGGGTTGATTGCGCTGCTGGTGGTGTCGGCCATGCGCCAACGCAAGCAGCGTGTGGGCCTGGCGCAAGCGGAGTCTTCCGCCTGACGACTGCCGCTGCGTGGCGACGGACCGGCTCCTGCGGGGCCGGTCCGTATGCGCTTCAGGCGTCGGGCGCGGCCAGCGGGCCGGCGGTGTGGCCGTCGATATGGCCCAGCGTGCGCCCGGGATCCAGACGATCGCGCACGCGCTGCTTCAGTTCCTTGGCCGAGGGGAAGCCGCCATCGCTCTTGCGGTCCCAGATCAGGTCGCCGTTGTAGGTGACCTGGAAGATCCCGCCGGTGCCGGGCTGCAGCACGACCTCGCCCAGATCGATGGAAAAGGTGGACAAGAGTTCCTGGGCCATCCAGCCGGCGCGCAGCAGCCACTGGCACTGCGTGCAGTAATGGATGACGATGCGGGGGCGCAGGGCGGGTGTGTTCATAGCTGGAAGATTCTACGCCGGTTCATGGATAATATCGGGTTTTCCCGGGTCTGCGATGGACCCCGAGCCTGCCATGAAGTCTGCATTATCCCCCCGCGGCCAACGCTGGCTGATCGGCCTCCTGATGGGGCTGGTCACGCTCACGCCCATGGGCATCGACATCTATCTGCCCTCCCTGCCCGTCATGGCGCAGGATTACGGCCAGCCTGTCACCGCGCTGCAAGCCAGCATCACCCTCTTCATCTTCGCCGTCGGCGTGGGCCAGATTCTGATCGGCCCGCTGGCCGACCGCTATGGCCGGCGGCCAGTTGCGCTGGGCGGCGCGCTGGCGTATCTGCTGGGCTCGGCGCTGGGCGCCGCGGCCACGTCGCTGGACGTGTTCTATGCCGCGCGCGTGATCCAGGGGCTGGGCGCGTGCTCGGCCTCGCTGGTGGCCTTTGCCGCGGTGCGCGACTGCTTCAGTCCTGCGGTGGGCGCGCGCGTCTACAGCTATTTGAACGGCGCCTTGTGCACCGTGCCCGCGCTGGCGCCCATGGTGGGCGGCGCGCTGGCCGTGCATGCGGGCTGGCGCAGCACCTTCGTCTTCATGGTGCTGTTCGCCCTGACGCTGGCAGGTTTTCTGGCGATCCGCTTCGAGGAAACGCGCGCCGCGCCTCCCAGACAGCAAGGCCCGCTCTACAGCCTGCGCCGCTATGCGCCGATCGCGGCCAGCGGACGCTTTCTGTACTTCGCGGCGTTCGGCATGGCCGGCATGGCGATGATCCTGGTTTTCGTATCCGCCGCGCCCGTAGTGCTGGTGCAGCAGCTGGGCTATTCCGAACTGGGCTTCTCCGCCTGGTTCGGCGGCAACGCGGCGATCAACATCGGCGCCTTCTTCCTGGCTCCCGCCTTCATCGCGCGCTATGGCCGCCACACCATGGTGCGCGTAGGCATGGCCGCCCTGCTCGCGGCCGCCGCCATGCACCTGGCCGCTTGGCTGTGGCTGCCCTTGTCGGCCTGGATCTTCATGTTGCCGGTGGCGGTGTTGACCGTGGGCTTTTCGCTCGCGCTGGGATCCGGGCTGAGCCTGGCGCTGGAGCCCTTCGCCGAGCGCGCCGGCACCGCGGCCGCGGTGTATGGCTTGTTCCAGATGAGCGGATCGGCCGTCATCGCCACCCTTTTGCTGGACAGCGGCATGGCGCCCCAAGCGGCGATGGCGCTGATCGGCGCGGTCATCGTCGGGCCGCTGCTGTGCCTGTCGCCGGGCATGGCGCGGCGCCTGGCTGCGGGCTGACGCCGAGCCGCGTAAGCCTCTACTATCCAGGGATAGCCCACCCTGGAGACGACATGAATAACGAACAAGCGGCGCAAGAGCCGATCCTGGCGCGCCACGCCGAAGGCGGCGTGGTGACGCTGCGCCTGAACCGCCCGGGCCAGTTCAACGCGCTGTCCGAAGGCATGCTGGCCGCGCTGCAGGCGGAGATCGACGCTTTGTCGCGCGATGCCGGCGTGCGCTGCGTGGTGCTTGAATCCAGCGGCCGGGCGTTCTGCGCCGGCCACGACCTGCGCGAAATGCGCAGCCAGCCCTCGCTGGATTATTACCGCGACCTTTTCAGGAAATGCAGCGCCGTGATGCAAGGTTTGCAGGCATTGCCGGTGCCGGTGATCGCCAAGGTGCACGGCATCGCCACCGCGGCGGGCTGCCAACTGGTGGCCAGCTGCGACCTGGCCGTGGCGGCCGACACGGCGAAGTTCGCGGTGTCGGGCATCAACGTCGGCCTGTTCTGCTCCACGCCCGCCGTCGCCCTCAGTCGTAACGTATCGGCCAAGCGCGCCTTCGAAATGCTGGTGACGGCGCGCTTCATCGATGCCGGCCAAGCCAGGGATTGGGGCCTCATCAACGACGCCGTGCCCGAGGCGCAACTGGATCAGCGCGTGCGCGCACTGGTGGATGACATCCTGGCCAAGAGCCCCACGGCCATCCGCTACGGCAAGCGCATGTTCTACAAGCAGCGGCAGATGGCGCTGGCGGATGCCTACGACTATGCGGGCGACGTGATGGCGCGCAACATGATGGAAGCCGACGCCAGCGAAGGCATAGACGCCTTCCTGCAAAAACGTCCGCCGCGCTGGCAGTCCTGATTCGACGCTTTGGGGCTGCGCCGCCCGCGGCTCCGCTAGGCCAAGGCCCAGCCGCCGGCCGCGGCCAGCAGCACCACCCAGACGGGCGACCAGCGCGCATAGACCAGCAGGCCGAACAGCAGCAAGGCCAGGCCGAAATCCACCCGATCGCGGATGGCGCTGGTCCAGACCGGGTCGTACAGGGCCGACAGCAAGATGCCCACGACGCTCGCGTTCACGCCCGCGATCAGGTTGCGCACGCCGGGCCGCCGCCGCAGGCTTTCCCAGAACGGCAGCGCCGCCGCCACCAGCAAGGCGCCCGGCAGGAAGATCGCCGCCAGCAACACCAGTCCGCCGGCCCAGCCCGACAAGGGGCCCGACGACATCGCGCCCAGGAAGGCGGCAAAGGCGAACAGCGGCCCCGGCATGGCCTGCGCCGCGCCATAGCCTGCCAGGAAATCGGCGTTGGAAACCATGCCTCCCGCCACCGAGGCGGATTCCAGCAAGGGCAGCACCACGTGGCCGCCGCCGAACACCAGCGCGCCCGCGCGGTAGAAGCCTGAGAGCTGCTGCGCCAGCGGCATGCCGCTGATCGCCGCCCAGGCCGGCAAGACCGCCAGCAGCAGCACGAACAGCGCCAGGGCCGTGTATCCCGCGCGGCGCGACACATTCAACGGCGGCACCGCCAGCGCAGGTCGCGGCGGCACCTGCAGCGCGGCCAGGCCGGCGATGGCGCCCAGCAGGATCGCGCTCAATTGCCCCAGGGTCGTCGGCATGAGGATGGTGATGAGCGCCGCCGCCACCGCCAGTCCCGCCCGTTCGCGGTCAGGACAGAGCGAGCGGCCCATGCCCCAGACCGCTTGCGCAATGATGGCCACCGCGGCGATCTTCAGTCCATGGATGGCGCCCGACGCGGACAGCCAGCCGAACTGCGCCAGCCCCAGCGCGAAGAGGATCAGCGCCACGGCCGTGGGCAGCGTGAACGCCACCCAGGCCGCCAGCATGCCGGCCCATCCGGCGCGTTTCAGGCCTATCGCCATGCCGACCTGGCTGCTGGCCGGCCCCGGCAGGAACTGACACAGCGCCACCAGGTCGGAATACGCATAGTCGTCCAGCCAGCGCCTGCGCTCCACGAATTCCGTGCGGAAATACGCCAGGTGCGCCACCGGCCCGCCGAAGGACGTCAGCCCGAGGCGCAGGAATACCAGGAAGACTTCCAGACAGGACCCCCGGCCGGGCTGCTCGCGCGTGGCAGTGGCGGGCTTGCTGGCGACGTGTTCGTCTTGGTGGGGAGGCAGCGGCGGCATGGGATTCGGCTTCATCGGCAGGCGGGGCATGAGGGTCCTGCCCCCGCCCCATGCTTATAGC
>NZ_QWFB01000043.1:0-31689 GCF_003576205.1 Achromobacter sp. K91
CCCGCGCCCGCCGCCGCGGGTCCGCCGCTGGGTTCGCGCGCCCCGCCACGCCTCGTCTGACTCCGCCACAACGCGCGGCTCCGCCGCGCCCCTGGACGAACCGTCAAGCGACGAGGTTTTCATGCATTCCCCCCTTCTGCGCGCGCCCGCCGGCGCGGCGCGCTCCCATGCGCCCGATCCGCGGCGCCGCCTGCTGCTGTCCTCTTTCGCCCTGCTGGCCCTGGCAGGCTGCGGCCCCGATGCGCCCAAGCTGCACGGCATGGATCTTTCCGGCATGCCGTCCGGCGACTTCCAGCTGCAGGACACCGAGGGCCGCGAACGCAAGCTGGCCGACTACGCCGGCCAGCCGATCATGCTGTTCTTCGGCTTCACGCAATGCCCGGACATCTGCCCCACGGCGCTCACCCGCGCCGTCGAGATCAAGAGCCTGCTGGGCGCGGACGCCAAGAAGCTGCGCGTCCTTTTCATCACCGTCGATCCTGAGCGAGACACGCCGGAAATCCTGCGCGCCTATACCCAGGCCTTCGACCCGGACTTCGTCGGCCTGCGCGGCGATGCCGAACAGACGCGCGCCGCCGCACAGTCATTCAAGGTCTTCTACCAGAAGGTCGCCACCGGTTCGTCCTACACCATGGACCACACCGCGCTGACCTACGTCATCGACGCCAGCGGCAAGCTGCGCATCGCCCTGCGCCATCAGCAAAGCGCGCAGGAATGCGTGGACGACCTGCGCACCGTGCTCTGACCTGAATCCATATATAGAGAAGCAACCCTCATGAAAAACACCGCGATCAAATCCCTGGCGGCCGCCGCCTTGGCCTTCTGCGCCCTGGCCGGCGCCAGCCCCGCCGCATTGGCCCAGGACGCCGCCCTGAAGGTGGACGACGCCTGGGTGCGCTCCACCGTGCCCAGCCAGCACGCCACCGGCGTCTTCATGCGCCTGACCTCCGTCTCCGGCGGCCGCCTGGTCGGCGTGGAATCGCAGGCGGCCAAACACGTGGAAATCCATGAAATGGCGATGCAGGACAACGTCATGAAGATGCGCCAGGTACCGGGCATCGCCCTGCCCGCGGGCCAGGCCGTGGAGCTCAAGCCCGGTGGCTATCACGTGATGCTGATCGACCTGGCCGGCCAGATCTCGCCCGGCGAGCACGTCGCCCTGACGCTCATCGTCGAGGATGCCGACAAACGCCAGCGGCGCGTGCCGGTGGACGCGGTGGCGCGTCCGCTGAACGCGGCAGCCGCCCCGGCCGCCGGCCACGGCCACTGAGCCCGCGGCGTCCCCATGAAAGTGGCTTGACAGCTGTGCTGCACGCCTGAAACAGCTTCCTTGCAACAAGGCCGTCCTGCGTGCAACGCCGCGCCGCGCGCCGGGTCGAATTGGAAAAGGCCCGGCGCGCGCCATCGCGGCGCGCCGGGCCAGGCTTTCCCGCATCCAGGAATCGCCCGCGGACAGCATCGCGGGCGTAGGCGCGGCCCGCAACGGCCGCAAGCTTTGATTGCCAGGAGCGTTTCATGAAGACCCTCAGCAAGACCTTATTGCTATGCGCCGGCATTGCAGCCGCCGGGGCCGTCCAGGCCCAGACCACGCAGTACACCCACGACCTCTATGGCGACTGGCGCGTCACCTATGCCGCCCCCGCCGCCAAGACGGCGGACCAGGTCAGCGCCGAACTGGCCCAGGCCAAGGCCAACGGCCAGTACACGTTCGGCGACGAGGACTATCCACCCCCGATCATGTCGCACCAGTCTGAAACCCGCGCCCAGGTTGAACAGGAGTTGCAGCAGGCGCAGATCCAGGGGCAGATGGCATCCGACCAGGAAGACTACCCTCCTCCCGCGATGGCCCACAGCGGCACCTCTGACATCCATTAATACAGAGGCTGCAACCGCGGCGGATCCGGGCGTCGCGCCCAAATATCAGGGACACACCAATTCCCCGCCGACCGGCGGCGGCGCCTGATTCGCCATACAATGCCTGCACATCCACCGCCGGCCAGCCTGAAGGCGCGGCGGGGCAGCCGGCCTCCCAGCGCCGCGCCCCGGATGCCAGCGTTCCGCGCAGCCGGGCGCGTACCCGCCGGCAGCCTGCCGGCACCTCTGTGTCTGGATATGCCCGGTAGTTCCGCCTTTTCATTCCTGCGTACCCTCTGCAGCCTGCGCTGGCTCGCCATCGCGGGCCAGGCCGCCACCATCCTGCTGGCCAGCAGCGTCCTGGGCCTGGCCCTGCCGCTGGAGCCGCTGTGGATCGGCGTAGGCGCCCTGATCGGCTTCAACGTCTACGCCAGCCTGCGCCTGCGCCACCGCCGCGACCTGTCCCACGCCACCGCCTTCGGCCACCTGTTCGTGGACATGGCGGTGCTGGCCTGGATGGTGGGCTGGAGCGGCGGCATCAGTAATCCCTTCGGCATGATGTTCCTGATCCTGACCGCGCTGGCGGCCCTGGCGCTGCCGCGCAACTGGGCGCTGGCCGCGGCGGTGGCAGGCATCTCGGGCTACGTGGCGGCCGCGATCTTCGGCCAGCCCCTGCGCGGCGACGTCGACACCCATACCCTGCTGCTGTGGGGCATGGGCGCCAACTTCCTGATTTCGGTGGTGGTGGTGCTGGTGTTTTCGACCCGCCTGGCCTCGGACCTGCGCGACCGCGAGCGCGAATTGGCACGGTTGCGCGAACGCTTCACCCGCAACGAAGGCATCGTCGCCCTGGCCACCCACGCGGCGGCCATGGCGCATGAACTGAACACCCCGCTGGCGACCATGACCCTGCTGGCCGACGAGATCGCCGCCGAGGTCAAGGACGAAGACCTGCGCGCCGACGTTTCCACGCTCAGCCAACTGTTGGCCCTGTGCCGGGAACGTATCCGCAATCTGGCGGTCCCAACCGCGGTGGACCTGGTCCGCGTGGTGGGGCAATGGCGTCTGATCCGGCCGACCATCGATCTGCAGCGCTCGGGCACCCTGCCCGGCAGCCTGCGGGTCGATCCGGCCATCGCCCACTTGCTGCAGGCCCTGCTGAACAACGCGGCGGACGCCGGCGAAGCCGCCGATGTCCCGCGCGTGGACCTGCATCTGGAATACGGTTATGGCGCCCTGCGCGGCGAAGTCAGGGACTACGGACGGGGTTTCGATCCCGACCAGACCCTGCTGCCGGCGACCAGCCTGTTCAACAGCGGCAAGCCGGGAGGGCTGGGCGTGGGCCTGGCGCTGTCGCACGCCACGGTGGAACAGATGGGCGGCGAAATGACCATGACCGCCGCCGAAGACGGCGGCACGCGTATCCGCTTTTACCTCCCGCTGGGGAGTACCGGGACTTGAGTGCAATGAACCCAACCGATCTTGGCCTGCTGATCGACGACGACGAGCTGTATGTGCGCACCTTGCAGCGCAGCCTGTCGCGTCGCGGCCTGGAAACCCGAACCGCCACCGGCATCGCCGAGGCGCTGCGCGTGGCCGAGGAAATCCGCCCCGCCTTCGCCCTGGTGGACCTGCGCCTGGGCGAAGACTCCGGCCTGACCCTGATCCGCCCGCTGCGCGCCCTGCGCGCCGACATGCGGATCCTGCTGGTCACCGGCTACGCCAGCGTGGCCACCGCGGTCGAGGCCATCAAGCGCGGCGCGGACGACTACCTGCCCAAGCCCGCCACCGCGCCAATGATCCTGCGCACCCTCGGCCTGGTGAAGCCGGAAAACGTTACGATCGAAACCACCATGACGCCGTTGCACCGCCTGGAATGGGAGCACATCCACCAGGCCCTGCACGAAACCGGCGGCAACGTTTCGGCGGCGGCGCGCCTGTTGGGCATGCACCGGCGCTCCCTGCAGCGTAAACTGGCCAAAAAACCGGGGCCGGAACGCGAAGTCCTCATCGACTGATTTGTGCAGATGCGACAAATCGTCGCATACCCTGCATGTGCGGGTGCGACATATCGTCGCACCCTGGAACCTTGCAGCAAGCCCCTGCCCCCCTAGGAAAACCCTGTATCTGCTCCCCTTGGGGCGGAATCCTCCCAGGCAATGCGACCATTCGTCGCATGCTTGACCCATATCAAGCCGATAGGATGGACGTTGCTGCCTAGCAGCATTCCAGTCTGCTGCTATGCAGCATTTTCCACCTTCCATCCAAGGCTGTACGTGAAACACCCCCTCCTTGCGACCCTTACGCGCATTCTCAGCGTCGGCGCGGTCATGCTGCTTGGCGGCTGCAACATGGAAATCCTCTCCCCCAAGGGAGATATTGGCATCCAGGAAAGGGCTTTGCTGTTCACGACGACCGGGCTCATGCTCATCGTCGTGATTCCGGTCATCGTCATGATCCTGGTTTTTGCCTGGAAATACCGCGCATCCAACACCAAAGCTGACTACCAGCCCAAGTGGGCCCACTCCACGGCGATCGAAATCGTGGTCTGGACCGTCCCTTGTATCATCGTGGCCATCCTGGCCGTGATCACCTGGCGCTCGACGCACGCGCTGGATCCCTACAAGCCGCTCGTGTCCGAACACAAGCCGGTGACCATCGAGGTGGTTTCGCTGGATTGGAAGTGGCTGTTCATCTACCCCGAGTACGACATCGCCACGGTCAACGAGATCGCCTTCCCGGTCGATGTTCCGGTCAATTTCCGGATCACCTCGGCCACGGTCATGAACTCGTTCTTCATCCCCCAGCTGGGCAGCCAGATCTACTCGATGGCCGGCATGGAGACCAAGCTGCACCTGAACGCGCGCGAAGCCGGCACCTACGCCGGCATCTCGGCCAACTACAGCGGCGCCGGCTTCTCCGGCATGCGCTTCAAGGCCATCGCGATGTCCCAGGACGGGTTCGACAACTGGGTCAAGGAAGCCAAGGCTGCCCCGACCGCGCTGACCCCCGAGGTCTATGCAGAGCTGACCAAGCGCAGCGAGCACAACCCGGTCGTCAAGTACTCCTCGGCGCCCCCCGCCATGTTTGATTTCATTCTTGGCAGCACCATGACCAAGATGGCCGGCGTGGACTCCGCCACGTGCACCCCCACGTCGAACAATCTGATCGCAGGAATTAACTAACAATGCTCGGGAAACTCACCCTCGAGGCCATTCCGTACCATGAACCCATCGTCATGGTTACGCTGGCCGCCGTGTGCCTGGGAGGCCTAGCGGTCTTCGGCGCCATCACCTACTTCCAGAAGTGGAAGTACCTCTGGACGGAATGGCTGACCACCGTCGACCACAAGCGCATTGGCGTGATGTACATCATCGTCGCCCTGATCATGCTGCTGCGTGGCTTCGCCGACGCCATCATGATGCGTACCCAGCTGGCGGTCGCATCCGCCGACTCGGCCGGCTTCCTGCCGCCGCACCACTACGACCAGATCTTCACCGCCCACGGCGTCATCATGATTTTCTTCATGGCGATGCCCTTCATCACCGGGCTGATGAACCTCGTGGTGCCGCTGCAGATCGGCGCCCGCGACGTGGCGTACCCGTTCCTGAACTCGCTGAGCTTCTGGCTGTTCGGCGCCGGCGTCGCGCTGATGATGATCTCGCTGTTCGTGGGCGAATTCGCCGCGACCGGCTGGCTCGCCTATCCGCCGCTCTCCGGACTGGACTACAGCCCGAGCGTGGGGGTGGACTACTACATCTGGGCACTGCAGATATCCGGGCTGGGCACCACGCTTAGCGGCATCAACTTCATCGTGACCATCCTGCGCATGCGCGCGCCGGGCATGAGCCTGATGAAGATGCCGATCTTCACCTGGACCTCGCTGGTCACCAACGTCCTGATCGTCGCCGCCTTCCCCGTGCTGGCTGCAACGCTCGCGCTGCTGACGATGGACCGCTACCTGGGCACGCACTTCTTCACGAACGACATGGGCGGCAACGTCATGATGTACGTGAACCTGATCTGGATCTGGGGCCACCCCGAGGTCTACATCCTGGTGCTGCCGGCGTTTGGCGTGTATTCGGAAATCGTCGCCACCTTCGCCCGCAAGACCCTGTTCGGCTACAAGTCCATGGTCTACGCCACGGCCGCCATCGGCGTGCTGTCGTTCCTGGTCTGGCTGCACCACTTCTTCACCATGGGCGCGGGAGCCAACGTCAATGCCTTCTTCGGCATAGCGACAATGATCATCTCGATCCCGACGGGCGCGAAGATCTTCAACTGGCTGTTCACCATCTACCGCGGCCGCCTGCGCATCACCACGCCGGTGCTGTGGACGCTGGGCTTCATGATCGTGTTCGTCATCGGCGGCATGACCGGCGTGATGCTGGCCATCCCCGGCGTGTCGTTCGTGCTGCACAACAGCCTGTTCCTGATCGCCCACTTCCACAACACCATCATCGGTGGCGTGGTGTTCGGCTGCATCGCCGGCATGACCTACTGGTTCCCCAAGGCCTTCGGCTTCAAGCTGAATGAGCGCCTGGGCCGCTACTCGTTCTACTGCTGGTTCGTCGGCTTCTTCCTGGCCTTCATGCCCCTGTACATCCTGGGCTTCAAGGGCATGACGCGTCGCCTGAACCACTACGACAACCCCGAATGGCAGCCGTACCTGCTGGTCGCCCTGGCTGGCGCCGCGCTGATCATGCTGGGCATCTGGTTCCTGCTGCAGCAAGTGTTCGTCTCGATCCGCCAGCGCAAGCAGAACCAGGACATCACGGGCGACCCCTGGGATGGCCGCACGCTGGAATGGGCCATCTCTTCGCCCGCTCCTTTCTACAACTTCGCCCACGTGCCGCACGTTGACTCGCTGGACCAGTTCTGGGAAGACAAGCAGAACGGCAAGGCCTACAAGCGCCCGGCCAAGTACGAAGACATCCACATGCCGAAGAACACCGCCGCCGGCGTATTCATCGGCGCCTTTGGCCTGGTCATGTGCTTCGCGCTGATCTGGCACATCTGGTGGCTGTCCATCGTCGGTTTCGTCGGCATGATCGGTTCGTTCATCGTCCGCGCCTATGACCGCGACGTCGACTACTGGGTCCCGGCCGCGGAAGTCGAACGCATCGAAAACGCTCACTTTGACAAAATGCAGAAGGCCGCCTGAGCCATGATTCAAGCCGTAGCCACTCACCCCCACGCGGGTCACGACGATCACGCGCATCATGACGATGGATCCAAGACCGTATTCGGTTTCTGGGTCTATCTGATGAGCGACTTGCTGATCTTCTCGGTGCTGTTCGCCACGTTCGCGGTGTTGTTCAACGCCACCGCGGGCGGCCCGACGGGCAAGGAACTGTTCGATCTGAAGTTCGTGCTGGTCGAAACGCTGTTGCTGCTGTTCTCCAGCTTCACTTTCGGCATGGCCAACCTGAACGTGCACGCCAACAACAAGAGCCGCGCAATGGGCTGGTTGATGGTGACGTTCCTGTTCGGCGCGGGCTTCATCGCGATGGAAGTCTATGAATTCCATCACCTGATCTCGATCGGCGCCGGCCCGGGCCGCAGCGCGTACCTGTCGGCATTCTTCACGCTGATCGGCACGCACGGCCTGCACGTCACCTTCGGCCTGATCTGGATCATCGTCCTGCTGGACATGATCCGCCGCCATGGCCTGGACTCGATCAACAAGCGTCGTCTGGCGTGCCTGAGCCTGTTCTGGCACTTCCTGGACATCGTCTGGATCTGCGTCTTCACCTTCGTCTATCTCATGGGAGCCATCTGATGTCGCACTCCGCTGCGGCCGCACACGGCCACGACGATCACGCCGCCGACCACGGCAGCCTGAAGTCCTACATCATCGGTTTCGTGCTTTCGCTGCTTCTCACCTTCGGCTCCTTCGGCCTGGTGATGAACGGCGGACTGTCCCACGCCATCACCATCGCCGGCGTGGTTGCGCTGTGCGTGCTCCAGTTGCTGGTGCAACTGGTGTACTTCCTGCACATGGGCGCATCGAAGTCGGCCCGCGACAACCTGGCCACGTTTGTCTTCACCGTAATGATCATCGCCATCATCGTCGGCGGTTCGGCATGGGTGCTGTACAACATGAACGTCAACATGGGCCACGCCATGTAATGACGGCTTGCCGTTGAAGCAAAGACAGGCGCCTGCGGGCGCCTGTTTTTTTTGTGCGCCGGCCTGTGGGGCCAGCCTTGCGGCCAGGCAAGGATTGCGGAGGCATTTCGTTATATATTCAACACCATAACGATTTAATTAACAGTTTAATTACTGCTCCTGGCCCAACCATGCACGTCGTTTCCATCGCCACCGCAGCCCCCCCGGCCGACAGCGCCGGTCCCACTTTGCGGTTCGCCGGCGCGCTGCTGCGCCATGCGCCGCCCGGTCATCCCGACGCGGGATTCTTCGCCACGGTCATCGGCAAGAGCCTGGCCTGCGGGGACCTGGGACGCTGCGGCCTGTCATCCCGGGAACTGGAAGGCCTGATCGCGCGCCTCTTTCCCGGCGCGCTGACGGGCCATGACCCCGCGCTCGCCGCCTTGCGCGAGCAAGCCGCCATCTACCCGGCCCGCGCCATGGATGCGGCTCAAACCGAATTCACGCGTCTGCTGCGCGCGCTGCTGGACACCTGGGCCGCTCCCGGCGCGGGGACCACGCCCTGGGTCAGCAGCGTGCTGACCCACGCCTGTCTGCGGCCCGACCATCTGTGGCGGGACCTGGGTTTGTCCGGCCGCGAGGACGTGACTTTCCTGCTGGCGCGCCACTATCCGGGACTGGTGGTGCGCAATGTACGCAACCTGCGCTGGAAGCAGTTCCTGGCCTATTCCGCCTGTGAACAGGCGGGCCTGCCGCCGGCCGCCGCACCGGGCTGTCCGGCCTGCGAGGACCATGGCATCTGCTATCCGGAAATGCCCGACTGAAGTCCGGCTTCAGAACCGGTACGTCGCGCCCAGGCCCGCTCCCAGGCTGCGCCCTGCCGCCGGTTCGTAGTAGCGCCCATTGGTCTCGTTGACGATCACGGAGCCGGCGTAGCGGCGGTCGAACAGGTTGTCCACGCGCCCATAGGCGTTCAGTTCCCAGGGCCCCGCCTTGAACACATAGCCCGCGCTCAATGCGGCCACGAAGTAGGCGGGCGCATCGCCGTCGTTGGCGTCGTTCACGTAGATCTTGCTGAGGAAACGCCCTTCCACCGTGGCCTGCCAGCCCTCGGGCGGCGCCCAGGCCAGCGAGGCGAAGGCGGCCTGGGCTGCGATGCCGGGGATCTTGTTGCCGGCGCGGATGTCGCCGGGTCCGTCATCGGCGTAACGCGCATTCAGCCATGTATAGGCGAACTGCGCACGGCCGTGACGGGCGAATTCGCCGGACCAGCCCAGTTCCACGCCGTCGCGCCGCGTGCGGCCGGCGTTCTGGTACGTGGTTCTTCCGCCCGAGCTGCCCGCGGACACGATTTCATCGTCGGTGCCGGTATGGAACACCGCGGCCGTCAGCAGGCCGCCAGCCAGGTTCGCCTTTATGCCGGCTTCCAGGTTGGTGCTGAGCGCGGGCGCCAGCCCGAAATTCAGGCCGGGCTGGCCGCCGGGCCGATACGAGATCTCGTTGAGCGTCGGCGTCTCGAAGCCCCGGCCATATGAAGCGTAGAAGCTCAGGTCGGCGTTCGGCGCATAGCGGATGGCCGCCACCGGCAATGCCTTGCGATAGCGCGCGTCGCCGCTGTCGTCGGCATTGCCCGGCGCGATGTAGTGGTCGCTGGAATCGAAGCTGACGGTGCTATAGCGCAGGCCCGCATCCAGCGTCCAGCGTTGCGACACCTGCCAGGAAGCCTGCAGATAAGGATCGGCGTTGTAGACGGTATTGGTTTCGTCGCGCCGCAGCGCCCCCTGCACGCCCAGTTGGCGGCTGGCGCCCGTGCCGGTGTAGTTCTGGTAGCCCTTGCGGTCTTCGCGCATGGAATCGTAGGCAAAGCCGCCGATCAGGGTCAGCGGCCGGCCTGCCACCGCCAGCTCGGAGGTCCAGCGCAGGTCCGCGCCGCCGTACTGGCGCTTCAGGTCGATGACCCCGCCGGCCTGGGTGGGCGCCATCTGCGCGGCAGGGGGAATCGCCTGGTACTGCGTGGTATCGCGCTGGCCGTAATAGACCATCACCCGCAAGCTATTGCGGCTATCGACCTGGCGCTCGTAGATCGCGCCGCCCTGGGTCTGCCTGACCGTCTTGCGGGTGTCGTACTGCTCGGCCAGCGGCGCCGCGCGCGGGTCGTCCTGGAACTGTTGATAGGTCAGGCCCAGCGGATCCTGCGCCTTGAGGTCCACGCTGTTGGCCACGAGGGTCAGCCGGCTGGCGTCGTCCAGCTGCAGGCCAAGCTTGGCGTTGCCCAGGTTCTTGCGGGCGGCGCTGTGGTCGCGGTAGCCGTCGGTGGTGAAGCGGGTCAGGTCCAGCACGTAGTCCAGTCCGCCGCTGGCGCCATTGGCGCGGGCGCCGTAGCGCCAGGTGCCATAGCTGGCGGCCCAGCCGCTGGCCGTGAGCGACGGCGGCGCCACGCCATCCTCGGTCGACACCTGGATCACGCCGCCCGAGGAATTGCCATACAGCGCTGAAAACGGCCCCCGCAGCACTTCGACGCTGCCGATGGAGCCTATGTCGATGTTCGAGGTCTGTCCCTGGCCGTCCGGCATGGTGGCCGGAATGCCGTCCACGTACAGCCGCACGCCGCGCACGCCGAAGGTGGAACGCGCGCCAAAGCCGCGGCTGGAGATCTGCAAATCCTGCGCGTAGTTCTGGCGGTTCTGGATCTGCAGGCCGGGCACGCCGGCCAGGCCCTCCGACAGGTTGATGCCCGGCTGCTGCAGGCGCATGGCCGCGCCCTCCACCACATTGACCGAAGCGGGCGTGTCCAGCACCGCGGTGCCCAGGCGCGTGCCGGTCACCACTACCGCAGGCAAGAGCGGCTCAGCCTCCTGGGCCCAGGCAGTTCCGGCCGGAAACGACGCCAGCAGGCCATGCACGGCCCAATGCCCCACGCCCGTACGCCACCATCGCCGCTGCGTCAAACACGCCTCCTGTAGGGGCCGCGGCGGGAATCGGTTCTAATACCCGCCATGGATAACTTGCAAGACATCGAACGCCGCCTGCTGGAGCTGGAGGTCAAGGCCAGCTTCTCGGACGACATGCTGGAACAGCTCAACCAGATCATCGTGCGCCAGCAACAGCAGATAGACCGGCTGATGCGCGAAGTGGCCGACCTGCGACAGCAGGCGCCAGAGGGCGGCGCGCCCTTCCGCAGCCTGCGCGACGAAATACCGCCGCACTACTGACGCTGCGCCTGCGGTACTGGCGGCGCATCCACGCTGCCCTTCTCTCCAAGCCCCCAAACCGCATGGAATCGCCGTATTCCAGCCTTGCGCACGCCTGATAGTCCGTCCCCAGTTCCATCAATGGAAAATATATCCTAAGAAATTGGCTATCTTTCCACTGATGGGAATATCTTTTACCAATATACGGGTTTATCCCTAGTCCGATTCAGCGCACTATTGAGCCATCGGGAAACAGCAACGAACCAGACGGATAGGCCGCCGATTCGCTCCCAAAGCTCTTGAAATCGGAGATTTACCATGAAGACCCTCGCTACCGCTTTGATGATGTCCCTGGCCGCGCTAAGCGCCGGCGCCTACGCCGCCTCGCCCAACATCGAACCCAACAACGTCCCGTTCCAAGGCGTCTACGGCACCCCTTATGAAGGCCCGACCCGCGCCCAGGTGCAGGCTGAACTGGCCGCCGCCAAGGCTGCCGGCCAGATGGCTGAAGTGGAACCGAACAACGTGCCTTTCCAAGGCGTCTACGGCACGCCCCACACCGGCAAGACCCGCGCTGAAGTGCGCGCCGAACTGGCCGCCGCCCGCGCCGCCGGCCAGATGGCCGATGTGGAACCGAACAACGTGCCCTTCCAAGGCGTCTACCACGGCAACTAAGCGCACGCAGATTTACCCCTCCCCTTGTTGTACCTTGGCCGCCAGTGTCTGGCGGCTTTTTTTCGCCTGTGCGGAAAGCGCCGGCCGCGCTTCATGTGGCGGGACGCCCCGGGCTCAAGTGTGGCCTCAGGGTAAAAACCGCGAGTTTCAACGCCCCCCGCAAAGCACTGTTCCATCCGTTCGCGTACTATCGCCCCAAGATCAGGCATAACACTACGACTCAACAGGGAGCCCATCTTGAAACACACCCGCGTTCTCGCCTCTTTGCTGGTGGCTTGCGGCATCGCCGCGCCGGCCTTTGCCGCGCCTCCGGTGATGCTGAACAATGCCATCATCACGCAGATCCCCAAGGCCGATCAGCCCTCCTTCCATGAAGCCGTGGCACAGTCGCTGAACAGCTCGGCCGACGGCCAGCGCACCCAGTGGAGCAGCACGCACCAGCCGCGCAAGGCGCCTCCCATCACGGTGCAGCTAACCCCCACGCAAACCAGCAAGGTCAAGGACGACCGCGCCTGCCGCTTCCTGGTTGGAGATTTCGCCCGCGGCGCCACCACGGAAAAATGGCAGTTCTGGTTCTGCAAGCAGCCGGACGGCACCTGGAAGGCCAGCAGCAACTAAGCGCGCCGGATTCCAGCGCCCGAGCGCATAAAAAACGCGCCGCTCCATCCCGGGATGGAGCGGCGCGTTTTTTTCGCCTTGTCTGCGCGCCGCAACGGCGCGCAAGCTGGATCAGGCCGAGGCTTCGACGCGGTTGGCGTCCAGCACGGTCATCGCGGTCATGTTGATGATGCGGCGCACGGTGGAGCTGGAGGTCAGGATGTGCACCGGCGCGTTGGCGCCCAGCAGGAACGGACCCACTGCAACGTTGCCGCCTGCGGCGGTCTTCAACAGGTTGTAGGCGATGTTGCCCGAGTCCACGTTCGGGCACACCAACAGGTTGGCCTCGCCCTTGAGCGAAGACGAAGGCAGGATGCGCATGCGCAGCGCTTCGTCCAGCGCGCAGTCGCCGTGCATTTCACCGTCGATCTCGAGTTCCGGCGCGGCCTGGCGCACCAGTTCCAGCGCGCGGCGCATCTTCGCGCCCGAGGCCGAACTGCCCGAACCGAAATTCGAGCGCGACAGCAGCGCGACCTTGGGCGCCAGGTTCATGCGGGCCATTTCCTGCGCCGCCATCACCGTGAACTCGGCGATCTGCTCGGCCGAAGGTTCATCGTTGACGTGCGTGTCCACCAGCACCACCGTGCGCTCGTTGAGCAGCAGGATGTTCATGGCGGCATACACGTTGTGGCCGGGACGGCGGCCGATGACCTCGTCCACGAAGCGCAGGTGGTCGTGGTACGCGCCCACCGTGCCGCAGACCATGCCGTCGGCGTCGCCCAGGTGCACCATCATCGCGCCGATCAGGGTCAGGCGGCGGCGCATTTCCACGCGCGCCATTTCCTTGGTGATACCGCGACGGCACATCAGTTCCCAGTACGTGGTCCAGTACTGGTGGAAGCGTTCGTCATATTCCGGGTTGGTGACTTCGACGTCCTCGCCCAGGCGCAGGCGCAGGCCGAACTTCTCGATGCGCGACAGCAGGACCGCGGGACGGCCCACCAGGATGGGACGGGCCAGGCCTTCATCGACGATCACCTGCACCGCGCGCAGCACGCGCTCGTCTTCGCCTTCCGTGAACACGATGCGAGACTTGCCGCCTTCGCGCACGATGCGCTTGGCCGCCGAGAACAGCGGCTTCATGAAGGCGCCCGAGTGGTACACGAACTGCTGCAGCTGCTCTTCGTAGGCTTCCAGGTCCGCCAGCGGACGCGTCGCCACGCCGCCTTCCATCGCGGCCTTGGCCACCGCCGGCGCAATGCGCACGATCAGGCGCGGATCGAAAGGCTTGGGGATCAGGTATTCAGGGCCGAACGAAATGTCGTAGGTGCCATAGGCCGCCGCCACGACTTCGTTCTGCTCTTCTTCCGCCAGCTCGGCGATGGCGTACACCGCCGCCTTTTCCATTTCACGGGTGATGGTGGTGGCGCCCACATCCAGCGCGCCGCGGAAAATGTACGGGAAGCAGAGCACGTTGTTGACCTGGTTCGGATAGTCCGAACGGCCGGTCGCCATGACCACGTCGTCGCGCACCGACTGCGCCACTTCCGGCAGGATCTCGGGCGTGGGGTTGGCCAGCGCCAGGATCAGCGGACGCGGACCCATGGCCGCGACCATTTCGGGCTTGAGCACGCCGCCCGCCGACAGGCCCAGGAACACGTCGGCGCCCTGGATCACTTCGGCCAGCTTGCGGGCGTCGGTCTTTTGCGCGAAGCGCGCCTTGTCCGGATCCATCAGCACCGTGCGGCCTTCATAGACCACGCCTTCGATGTCGGTGACCCAGACGTTTTCCAGCGGCAGGCCCAGGTCCACCATCAGGTCCAGGCAGGCCAGCGCGGCGGCGCCTGCGCCCGAGGTCACCACCTTGACCTGCTTGATGTCCTTGCCCACGACCTTCAGGCCGTTGATGAAGGCGGCCGAAACGGTGATGGCCGTGCCGTGCTGGTCGTCGTGGAAGACGGGGATCTTCATGCGCTCGCGCAGCTTGCGCTCGACGGTGAAGCACTCCGGGGCCTTGATGTCTTCGAGGTTGATGCCGCCGAAGGTGGCTTCCAGGCCCGCGATGATCTCGACCAGTTTGTCCGGGTCGGTCTCGTTGATTTCGATGTCGTACACGTCCAGGCCGGCGAACTTCTTGAATAGCACCGCCTTGCCTTCCATCACCGGCTTGGAGGCCAGCGCGCCGATGTTGCCCAGGCCCAGCACCGCGGTGCCGTTGGTGATCACGCCCACCAGGTTGCCGCGGCCGGTGTACCGGTACACATTGGCCGGATCGGCCACGATTTCTTCACAGGCCGCCGCCACGCCAGGCGAGTACGCCAGGGCCAGGTCGCGCTGGTTGACCAGCGGCTTGGACGCCACGACGGAGATCTTCCCCGGGGTGGGGAACTCGTGATAGTCCAGTGCTGCCTGGCGATCCGATTGCGTATTCATGGGGCTGAGCCTCCTAGTCTTGATATAGGAAAAATTCTAGGCTCCAATACATAAGCAGATCATTCAACTTTAATATCGTCCCATAATCTTTACCTTATGCATCGCCTATGACAGCCTTTGATCCGGACTTGGTTATCCGGAAACTGACCTCGCGGCTGAAGATGCGCCACCTGGTGCTGCTGCTGCAGATCGAGCAGCACGGCTCGCTGACCCGGGTGGCCGAGCACATGGCCACCAGCCAGCCAGCCGTGACCAATGCCCTGGCCGAACTGGAAAGCATGTTCGACGTACCCCTGTTCGAACGCTCGGTGCGCGGCATGACGCCCACGCCGCTGGGCGCGGTGGTGCTGGCCCGCGCCCGCGCCCTGGTCCACGACCTGGGGCATCTGGTCCAGGAAATGGAGGCCGTGGCGGCCGGCCACGCCGCCCATTTGCACATCGGCGTCATCCCCTTCGTGTCCGGCCAGATGCTGTCGTCCGCCATCAGCCGCACCCTGCCCCAAGGCCGCCGCATCACCGCCACCATCCACGAAGGCCAGGGGCCGGCGCTGCTGCGCCAGCTGCGCGACCATACGCTGGACATGGTGGTGGGCTGGGCCACTCCCTCGGTGGACATGGACAACCTGGGCTTCGAGGTGCTGTACCACCAGCAGCCGCGCCTGATCGCCAGCCGCAGATTGGCGGCCCGCCTGGGCCGCTCGCGGCTGGAATGGAACCGGCTGGCCGACCTGGACTGGATCCTGGGCACGCCGGACAGCCCGATCCGCGAACAGGTGTCCGAGATCTTCCTGCGCGCCGGGCTGGCGCCCCCGACGCCGTCGGTGCAAAGCGACTCGTCCAAGCTGATCGGCGAAATGATCGTGGCCAGCGACCGCGCCGTCGCCATCCTGCCCGCAGACATCGCCGACGAGCTGGTGCGCATCGCCGGCGCCGCCATCGTGCCGTATTCCTTCGACTGGACCCTGCCGCCGATCGCGCTGTTCACGCGCGCCGAGGGCCTGCGCCGCAACGTCGACGCGCTGTTCGCCGCCGCGCTGCGCGAGGCCTACACCAAGGGCGCGCGCCTGCCCGCCTGATCCGCGCGGCAGGAAAATTGCCAACAAATGCAAATACGCTCGCGCCGCGGCGGCGCGCCCTCCTATACTTCCCGCGCCAAGCAACAAGCAGGAGGGCACGCAGTTTGTTCACACTTCCGCCAATCAACCCGGGCCGCGGCGCAATCGCCCTCCTCACCCTCGCCGCGCTTGCCGGATTGTCCGGCTGCAATTCGCTGCTGAACGAAGGCACGGGCGCCGCGGCCGGTATCGCCGGCACCGCCATCGCCAACAAGGTCACTGACAACGCCACCGTCGCCACCGGCATCGGCCTGGGCGTGCAGGCCGGCGCCAAGGCCGCGCTGGCCTATGCCCAGCGCAAGACGCGCGGCGAAGAACAGGATGCCATCGCCATGGCCGCCGGCCCGCTGGCGGTGGGCAAGGTGGCCAACTGGCAGGTCAAGCACCAGTTGCCCATCGAAAGCGACGCGCAGGGCCAGGTCACGGTCAGCCGGCTGATCGGCGGCGTGAACCTGGAATGCAAGGAAGTGGTCTTCTCCATAGACACGCCGGCCGACAAGGCTGGCGCCGATCCGCAACGCGAGTTCTACGTCACCACCGTGTGCCGGGACGGCGAGCACTGGCGCTGGGCCAGCGCCGAGCCCGCCACGGCCCGCTGGGGCTCGCTGCAGTGAGGCGCGCCGCAAGCCTGCTGGCGCTGGCCGCCTGCCTGGGCCTGGCCGGCTGCCAGAGCTCCTCGATCGGCGGCGCGGCGGGCGCCGTGGTCGGCACCGTCAGCGGCGCAGCCACCGCCAATCCGGTGGCGGGCTACGCCATTGGCGTCACGGTCCAGGCGGCGGTGGATGCCACGGTGAAATACGTGCTGCGCGAGTGGAAGAACGACCAGCAGAACGTCATGGCCAACGCGGCGGGCGCCCTGCCCATCGGCCAGGTGCGCCAGTGGGAAATCCGCCAACCGCTGTCCATAGGCAACGAGCGCGGCGGCATCCAGGTGGTGCGCGACATCGCCACGCCGCTGACCCATTGCCGCGAGGTGCTGTTCACGGTGGAGCAGAAGGACGCACCCGCGCCCGCCTACTCCAGCATGATCTGCCAGCAGCCTGGCGGCCAGTGGAAGTGGGCCGCGGCCGAGCCCGCGGTGGCACGCTGGAACGGGCTGCAATAGCCTGAGCGCCGGGCCGCTGGCCTCTTGATCGCGCCGGGGCGGGCGGGTGATACTGCCTGCAAGCCCCTTGCCCCAGACTCCCCATGAACTCAGGCCAGTTCGTCATGCAGCGCAGCGCCCTCGCCGGCGTGCAGGCCGTGGCCGCGCACAGCCGGCATGCGTTCGCGCGCCACACGCACGAGCAGTTCGGCATCGGCGTCATGCGCCAGGGCGCCCAGGTCTCGCATAGCGGCCGCGGCCAGGTCGAGGCCGGCCCCGGCCACGTCATCACGGTGAACCCCGGCGAAGTGCATGACGGCGCCCCCATCGGCAATGGCGAACGCGCCTGGCAGATGCTGTACCTGGACCCCGAGGTGGTGGCACAGGCCGCAGCCGAACTGGACGCAAGCGGCCTCGGCTACGAATTCGAGCACCCAGCACAGGACCGCCCCGCGCTGGCGCGCGACGTGCTGGCGCTGTATGCCCAGGCCACTGCCGGCGCGGCGCCGCTGGCCTGCGATGCGCTGCTGCTGCGCATCCTGGCGCAGGCGCGCGACCGCGATGCCGAGCGTCTGGCCCGGCCCGCGCGCGCCGCCCCAGACGCCATCCGCCATGCCCGCGCGCTGATCGACGACGACCCGGCGGCCTCGCTGTCGCTGGCCGACCTGGCCGCGGCCAGTGGCCTGAGCCGCTACCAGGTGCTGCGGGCGTTCGCCCGCGACACCGGCCTCACGCCCCACGCCTACCAGGTGCAGCGGCGCCTGCTGCTGGCGCGCAGCCTGATCCGGCAAGGCTCGGCCCTGGCCGATGCCGCGGCCGCGGTCGGCTTTGCCGACCAGAGCCACATGACCCGGCTGTTCGTGCGCGCCTACGGCGTATCGCCGCGCCGCTACGCGCTGGCCGCGGGCTGAGCCCTGCAATTTCGTTCAAGACCCGGCCGCGCCCGGCCGCTTAGCCTGGGCGCCTCTCTCTGAACAGGCGTGGGTCGGGTAATGAACAATCGGATGCAGGGCTATTGCTATCTGGCGGCCGCCATGGCGCTGGTGGGCAGCACGGTAGCCGCCAGCAAGATCATCGGCACGGGCTTGCCGCCCTTCACCGCGACGGCCTTGCGCTTCGCCATCGCACTGCCCTGCTTCGCCCTGCTGATGGCGTTGACCGGCGCGCGCCTGCCGCGGCTGGCGCCGCGCGACTGGCTGCTGCTGGCCGTCCAGGCCATCGCCGGCAGCGTCGGCTACACCGCGCTGCTGATCGCCGGGCTGCAACGTGCGTCGGCGGTGGACGGCGGCATCATCCTGGGCACCTTGCCGCTGGTCTCGGCTGCCATCGCCATCCTGCTGCTGGGCGAACGCCCGCGCAAGGCCACGCTGGCCGCCATCGTCGCCGCGGCCTTCGGCGTCTGGCTGATGATGCGCCATTCGGCCGGTCAAGGCGGCGCGCGCTCGCTGGCGGGCAACGCGCTGATCCTGGGCGCGGTGCTGTGCGAAGGATTATTCATCCTGTTGAACAAGCGGCTGCGCCAGCCGGTGGCGCCGCTGGCGCTATCGACGCTCATGACGGGCTTTGGCCTGGCATTCTCGGCCGTGGCATGCGTGGCGGAAGCGCCGTGGGATCTGAACTTGCCCGCTTCGGCGGTGGCCGCGGTGGCCTACTACGCGCTGGTGCCCACCGTGGGCGGCTTCCTGCTCTGGTATGCGGGCGCGGCCCGCGTCAACGGCGCCGAAGCCGCCTTGTTCACCGCGCTGGCGCCGGTATCGGCGGTAGCGCTGGCCGCCGGGCTGCTGGGCGAATCCTTGGCTCCCGCGCAGCTGGCCGGCATGGCTTGCGTGCTGGGCGCGGTACTGGCGCTGGGCGGGTCCGGGCTGCGCTCGCGCGGCCAGCGGCTACCCGCCGGACCCGCAGCCGCTGCCGACGACGCCCCCAGCGGCCCTAGCCGCGGCTGAAGGCCAGCGCAAACTCGTCGGAAAAAATATCGGCCAGCGAGCGCCGCAACGCGGCGGCGCGTTCGGCCCCGTAGGCCGCCTCGAAGCGGTGCTGCGCGTCTTTCCACAGACGCTTGGACTCCGCCAGCTTGGCGCGTCCCGCGTCTGTCAACGCCACGCGGCGGCTGCGCCCGTCCAGCGGGTCGCGCGACATCTGCACGTAGCCGTCGCGCTCCAGCGGCTTGAGATTGTGCGCCAGCGCCGAGCGGTCCAGCACCATGTTGCGCGCCAGGTCGGTCATCGACGGCGTGCCCGCGCGCGCGATATGCACCAGGATGGAATGCTGCGACACCTTCAGGCCGCAGGGAGCCAGCACCGTGTCGTACAGCTGCGAAACGCGCCGGGTCGCCTTGCGCAGCGCCGCGCCGTTGCAGATGAGCGGATCGGGTGCAACGGAAGCGGCGGAAACGGAAGGCTGTTCGTCGGGCATGGCAGGCGCAAGAAGTGGAGGACGGCAAGGACTCAACGCTACCGCCGGCGTGGAATCGAGTCTAGCGCAATCTTGACTTTTATTGGCATATGCACGTAAATATTCGAACGCCACCCAAGGGTTCCTTCCCATGTCCGCGCCACCGCCGCCCCGTCCCGCCAATGCGCGCCTGCAGGCCATGCTGCATGCGCCCATCGCCCCCACGCTGGCGCGCCTGGCGTGGCCGAACATCCTGATGATGCTGGCGCAGTCCTCCACCGGATTGATCGAGACCTGGTTCCTGGCGCGCTTGGGCACGCCGGTGCTGGCGGGCGTGGCATTGGTGGTGCCGGTGCTGATGCTGATGCAGAACATGTCGCAAGGCGCAATGGGCGGCGGCATCTCGGCCGCGGTCGCAAGATCGCTGGGCGGCGGCCGGCAGCGCGAGGCGGACCAGTTGGTGCTGCACGCCGTGGTGCTCAACGGCCTGCTGGGCCTGGCGTTTTGCGCACTGCTGCTGCTTGGCGGCCCGTGGCTTTACCGCGCGCTGGGCGCCGAGGGAGAGGCGCTAGAGGCCGCCCTGGCCTATTCCGACGTCATCTTCGGCGGCATCGTCCTGATGTGGCTGATGAACGCGTTCGCCAGCGCCATCCGCGGCACGGGCAACATGCTGGTGCCTGGCGCCGTGATCTGCGGCGGCGCCCTGCTGCTGATCCCGCTGTCTCCGTGCCTGATCTTCGGCTGGGGGCCTTTTCCCGCGCTGGGCGTGGCCGGCGGCGGCTGGGCGCTGGTGATCTACTACGCCCTGGGCGCGCTGATCCTGGGCCTGTACTGCGCCAGCGGACGCAACGCGGCGCGGCTGGTGCCCAGCCGCCTCTATCCGGGCCTGATGCGCAATATCCTCAGCGTGGGCGCCCTGGCCACCATCAATCCCCTCCTGACCAACGCCCTGGTGGCGCTGACGGCGGCCCTGGTCGGCGCCTATGCCGGCACCGCAGCGGTCGCCGGCTATGGCATCGCCGTGCGCCTGGAGTACCTGCTGATGCCCATCGCCTTCGGCTTGGGCGCGCCCATGGTGGCAATGGTGGGGTCCAACATCGGCGCGGGCCAGCCCGAACGCGCGCTGCGCATCGCCCTGACCGGCGGCGCGATGGCCTTTGTGCTGGCGGAGGCCATCGGACTGGCGGCGGCGTTCTTCCCCGAGGCCTGGCTGCGCCTGTTCGGCGCGCAGGACCATATGCTGGAAGCCGGCGCCAGCTATCTGCGCACCGTCGGCCCGGTCTACGGCTTCTTCGCCCTGGGTTTCTCGATGTACTTCGCTTCGCAGGGCGCCGGCCGCCTGAAATGGCCGCTGATCGCGGGATTCCTGCGTCTGCTGCTCGGCATCGGCGCCGGCGCCATTGTCTTGCGCCTGACGGGATCGCTGAGCCTGTTCTTCGCCATCGCGGCGCTGGCGATGTGCGTCTATGGCCTGGTCATCCTGGGCACCGTCGCGTCGGGCTCCTGGTTCGACCGCCCGGTCCAGGGCTGGCGCCGGCTGTTCGCGCGCTCCTAGCGGTCCGGGCGCGCAGGCGCGTCGCGCAGCGCGTATTCCACCAGCGCTGCCGCGTAGGCCGGCAGCGTGTCGCGCACGCATAGCACCAGGTCGCGCGCGGCCCAATCGTCGGCCAACGCCACGCGCCGCACGCCCGCGGCCCGGCCATAACGCGCCGCCGCCACGCGCGGCACGATGGCAATGCCCACACCCTGCCCCACCATCCGGCACACGGCATCGAAACTGCGCAGCCGCACGCGGTACGACAAGGCCTTGCCGCCACGCCGCGCGTGATGGGCGATGTGTTCCTGCAAGGCGCTGCCCTCGACCAGCCCGACGAATTCCTGGTCGGCCACGTCGGCCAGCAGCACCGACTGGCGGCCGGCCAGCGCGTGGTCCGGCGGCACGATCAGCGTCAGGGGATCATGCCGGAAGGTCTGCGTATGCAGGCCGTGCAGATCGGCCGAATCGGCCAGCACGCCGATGTCGCAGGCGCCTGCCCGCAACGCGTCGGCGATCTCGTGGCTCAAGCGTTCTTCCAGGTCCACCGAGACGCGGGGATGGTCCTTGAGAAATGCGCCCAGCACCGGCGGCAGGTATTCGCTCAGGGCCGTGGTGTTGCACAGCACGCGCACCAACCCTTTCAGCCCCAGGCCGTAATGGTCCAGCTCGCCGCGCATGCGATCCATCTGCGCCAGCACCACGCGCGCATGGTGCGCCAGCGTGCGGCCCGCCGGCGTGGGCTCGACCCCGCGCGGCTCGCGCAGCAGCAGCGGCACGCCCAGCGTGTCCTCCATGCCGCGGATGCGTTCGCTGGCCGATGCCAACGTCATGTGGGAGCGCTTGGCCCCCGCGGTGATGGAGCCGGTTTCCTGTACGTTGAGGAACAGCCGCAGATCGGTGAGATCGAATCGCATGCAAAAAGCGTAGCACGGCAAGCCTCAGGCTGTGCCATAGGACAACTACGCGAGATCCCGATGCAAGATCCAAGGCGCTGCGGATGACAATGAACTCCCGCCCTTCCAATCCAGGGAAATTCCATGAAAACCATCATATCGCGGCGCCCCCGGGTCCATTGGCCCGCTCTTGCCCTGCTGGCCCTGAGCCTGCAAGGCTCAGGTTTGGCCGTAGCCGCCAGCCTGGACCCTCACACCACGCCAGCGCAGAAATACGCGCTGGCGCTGGAAGCCCAGACCCAGGGCGACTATGCCGCCATGACGCAGTGGCTGCGCGCGGCCGCCAGCGACGGCCACGCGCCCGCGCAGCGCATGCTGGGCATCGCCCTGCTGGGCGGCCCGACGCTCTACGGTGAGTCCCTGCGCGCCGACCTGTGCGAGGGACGGCGGTGGCTGCTGCGCGCCGCCCGCCAGGACGGCAAGGGCGCGGACGACGTCGCCTACGCCCTGTTCGGCCGTCCGCGCGACGGCCTCACCGTCCGCTGCGAGCCCGCATGAACCTCCTGGACCTGTTTCCCGGCGGCACGCCCGTGCTGCTTGCCATCACCGTATCGGTGTTCATCCTGGCCGGCGTGGTCAAGGGCGTCGTGGGGCTGGGACTGCCCACCATCTCCATGGCCATGCTGGCGCTGGTCATGGCTCCCGCCCAGGCCGCGGCATTGCTGATCGTGCCGTCCCTCATCACCAACCTCTGGCAGGCCCGGCCTTGGGTCACGCTGCCCCAGGTGCTGCGCCGCATTGGCGCGATGCAGGCCGGCGTCTGCGCGGGCACGATAGGCGGCGCGTTGTGGCTGGGTCCGCCTTCGGGACACTGGGCCAGCGTGTGCCTGGGGCTGGCCCTGGTGGCCTATGCCGCCTGGGGCCTGTTCGGCTCGCCGCCCAGGGCGCCGCAGCGCCATCAAGGGCTGGTGGGCGTATCGGTCGGCGCCATTACCGGGGTCATCACCGCGGCGACCGGCGTGTTCGTCATCCCCGCGGTGCCTTATCTGCAAGCCCTGAACCTGGGCAAGGACGGCTTGATCCAGGCCATGGGCATCTCGTTCACGGTGTCCACCGTGGCGTTGGCGATCGGCCTGGGCGTCACCGGCGGCTACACGCCCGAAGCCGCCGGCGCGTCCCTGCTGATGTTGCTGCCGGCGCTGGCCGGCATGGCGCTGGGCACATGGCTGCGCGGCAGGATGTCGGCGCAGGCCTTCAAACGCTGCTTCATGGTGAGCCTGGCGCTGTTGGGCGCCTACCAGGCGGTGCAGGGCTGGACGGCCTGAGCCCGGCTCTCAGCCGGAGCGTCAGGCGGCCATCCGCCTTTCGTCCACGAAGCCGATGGACACGGACATCTCGCGCCAGCGCGCCAGTTCCTGCTGCACCGACTGGATCTTGGCGCGCGCCTGGTCGAAGGCGTCGCGCCCCAGGAACAGGTGCAGGGGCGCATATTGCGCCTGCGCCGCATTGATCAGCGTGCGCGCCATCTTGGCCGGATCGCCGTCCGCATCGCGCGCCTGCGCATTGCGCGCCGCGAGTTCGGGCGCTTGCTCGCCGTCCGCCGTGCGCAACGCGCCCGGGTAAACCAGCGACACCCGGATGCCGAATGGCGCGGCCTCGGCGGCCAGGGCTTCGGTCAGGCCGCTGACGGCGAACTTGGCGGCGCTATAGGCGCCCCAATCGGCCCTGCCGCCATCGAAGCCCAGGATCGACGAGATGTTGAAGACGTGCCCGCTGCGCTGCGCGCGCATGCGCGGCAGGACCGCGCGGATCACGTTCAGCGTGGCAAACACATTGATGTCGAAGGTGCCTCTCAGGTCCTCGTCCGGCAGGCTATCCAGCGCGCCGCGCAGGCCATGGCCCGCGTTGTTCACCACCACGTCCAGGCCGCCGAAGGCGGCCACCGTGGCATCCACCGCGCGCTGCACCTTGCGCTCGTCGGCCAGGTCCACCGTCAGGGGCAGGAACTGCCCCTCCAGCTTGGCGCCCACCGCGTCCAGCAGCGCATCGCCGTCCTGCGAGGTCGCCGCGACCTTGTGGCCCAAGTCCAGCAGCATCTTCACCAGGACCAGGCCCAGCCCCGCGGATGCGTCCGTCACCAACCAGATTTTTTCGGTATTCATGCGATTCCCTTCCCTTGCGTGTGCTGCCGGCAATGCGCCCGGCAGCGTGGTGGAGCCAGCGCATCCGCAATGGACACGCCGTCTCGACCCTGGAAGAGATGGTAAGAATCGCGAGCCTGCGCGTACAGGCTCGTTCTTGCGTGAATCCTGCCTATTCCTGCAACGGTGTGTTCCGCTGGCGCTCAGCCCAGCGCGCTGCGGTAGTGCTCGCTGTCGAATGCGGGCGCGTTTGCCGCCTGCGGCGCTGCTGACGGTTCCTGCGCCGCGCCAGGCGTCTCGACGCCGAAGAGAGAGAGTTCCGCGTTGACCAATGCCAGTATGAAATTTGCCATGATGACTCCTAGGATTTCGCGTCCGGACCGGCGCGGGCCGCGCAGGTCTTATAGAGGACATGGGTGTCATGGTGCGGGCCTGGCCGCGCGCCGTCCATTTGCTTTGTTCAATGGCGCCGATTGACGGCATGCAAGCCTGGAAGCGCCCGCAGCTGGAATGACGGATAATTCGGGTGTTTCCTGCGGCGCCGCGGGGAACGGCACAGTTTTTCCGGGCCACGTGCCCGCCCGCATTCGGAGTCAGTCATGCATCGCGGTATCGAGGCGATCGAAAAATTCATGGAATCCGTCGGCCTGGCCTGGCGCCCCGGCTCGACCGAGCGCGCCGAACTCAAAGTCAGCTACCGCATCGGCAATACCCGCCCGCTGGGCATAGACCGCACGCTGGTCGAGTTCCACTGCGATCCCAAGCGCGCCAAGGTCTGGGTGCCGGAATTCTCGCGCACCAGCTTTCACCAGTGGTTCGAGGTTCCGTACCAGGAATTCGAATTCACCCCCGGCGGCTCGATGCTGAAGATCAAGGCCCCGGCGCGCGGCAATGCCCCGCCTTACAGCGTGGGCATCAAGCCCCTGGGCTAAAGCCCTGCCGCTGCCGCCCGCGGCGGCAGCGTCCGCTACAGCTGCTTGTACATGATGGTGGTGCCGTCGAGCTTGGCGGCATCATGCGGATCGCGGCTGAATCCCGGTATCACTCCCACGGTCTGATAGCCCTGCGACGCGTACAGCGGCTCGGCGCTATCGCCCGTGCGCGTGTCCAGCGTGATCAGGCTGCGTCCCTGGCGCCGCGCCATGGCTTCCGCTTCGGCCAGCAAGGCGCGGGCCAGGCCGCGGCGGCGGAAGTCCGGATGCACCAGCAGCTTGCGCACCTCGGCGCGGTGCGGCTGATTGGGCGGCGTGTCCCAATCCAGCTGCACCGATCCCGCGACGCGTCCGTCCTGTCGCGCCACCCACAGCGCCGACTTGCCGCCGGCGACCGCCGGCAGCACCTTGGCTCGCCAGAACGCCTGCGCGTCGTCCGACGAATACGGCAGCACGAAGCTGACGCTGGCGCCACCCTGCACGCAGGCGCGCAGCAGTTCGCCCAGCTCGGGCACGAGAGCGTCGGCGGCATCCGCTGACAGCAGGATCAATTCAGGATTCGGATGGGACATGGCAGGCTCAGACGATGAAGAGCAGATAACGGGCGCCGCAATGCGGCGGGGTTGAAAATTCGCTCGCGCCGAATAGCTGGTAGCGCAGGCAGTCGCCCTGGGAAAGGCGGTGCGCCTGCCCATCGACGGTGATGGCCAGCTCGCCGTCCAGCATCAGCAGGTGGTGTTCAAGCCCTGGCCGGGGCGACCGCTCGTAGGCGATGCGCGTACCAGGCTCCAGCTCGCACGCCAGCACCTCGCCCGCCAATTGCTGCGCGGGCGGGGACACCGAGCGGCGGCGGAATCCCGCGCTGCCGTCCACCCACACGGCCTGCGCCTGCTGCGGCACCAGCGGCACGAAGTCATCCTCGACCATCAGCATCAGGCGCGACATGGTCAGGCCATAGGCCGCGCACAACTTGCCCAGCGCGCTGGCGGTCGGGCTGACTTCGGCGTTTTCCAGGCGGGACAGGGTGGCGCGGCTGAGACCGGCGCGGGCGGCCAGCTCGTCCAGCGACCAGTTGCGCTCCTGGCGCAACGCCTTGAGCCGGGCGGCGATGCGGCCGTCCAGATCGGCCTCGGCAGTGATGTTGTTTTCCATATAAGAGAATTTCTCTCAAATACGGAAAATCGTCAAGCTTCCCAGAGAAAGGTGGCTGCCGGAACCGGCCCGCGCCGCGATTTCGGCACAATACGGGTCATGTACCTGGCCAAACCCTTGATGATGACTGCCCTTTGCCTGAGCCTGCTGAGCGGCTGCGGCTTGCCGCCGCTGGATAACCGCAGCGAATCCCATGCGCTGACGCCGGAGGCATCGCAGGACACCCCGCTGGGCCGGGCCATCGCGCCGCTTGCTGCCCAGCACCCGGGCAAGTCCGGCATCCACCCGCTGCCCGACGCCTATGACGCCTTCGCCGCCCGCATGCTGCTGGCGCGCGCCGCCGAACGCAGCCTGGATGTGCAGTACTACATCTGGCACAAGGACATGACGGGCACCATGCTGCTGGAGGCCCTGCACGAAGCCGCCGACCGCGGCGTGCGGGTGCGGCTGCTGCTGGACGACAACGGCACCTCGGGGTTGGACGAGGAGCTGTCCGCCCTGGACGCGCATCCCAACATCGAAGTGCGGCTGTACAACCCCTTCGTGCTGCGCTGGCCCAAGCCCCTGGGCTACGTGACGGACTTCAGCCGCCTGAACCGCCGCATGCACAACAAGTCCTTCACCGCCGACAACCAGGCCACCATCATCGGCGGGCGCAACGTCGGCGACGAGTACTTCGGCGCGGCCAGCGGCGTGCTCTTCACCGACCTGGACGTGCTGGCCATCGGCGCCGCGGTCAACGACGTGTCGACGGATTTCGACCGCTACTGGGCCAGCGACTCGGCCTACCCGGTCGACCGGCTGCTTAAGAAAACCGACCCCGGCGAACTGGACGAACTGGAACAGGCCGCCGCCCGGGTCGAGCGCTCTCCCGAAGCCGCCGCCTATGCCGACGCCATGCGCAAGCTGCCCTTCATCCAGCAGCTGCTGCGCGGCGAGCTGACGCTGGAATGGGCCGACACGCGCATGGTCAGCGACGATCCGCGCAAGACGCTGGGCACCGCGCCGCCCGAGGCAATGCTGCCGCATCAGCTGCATGAAATCATCGGCACCCCCACCACCGATCTCGAACTGGTGTCGCCCTATTTCGTGCCTACCGCCGTCGGCACCGAGTCCTTCGGACAGATGGCGCGCAGCGGCGTCAAGGTCAAGGTCCTCACCAATGCGCTCGAAGCCACGGACGTCGCCGTGGTGCATTCCGGCTACGCCAAGCGCCGCAAGGATCTGCTGGCCAGCGGCGTGGAACTTTACGAAATGAAGCGCATGGGCGCCGAAGTCGAGCGCAACAAGAGCATGGGCCCCTTCGGCAGCTCGGGCTCGAGCCTGCACGCCAAGACCTTCGCCGTCGACGGCAGGCGCATCTTCGTCGGCTCCTTCAACTTCGACCCGCGCTCGGCCAAGCTCAACACCGAGCTGGGCTTCGTCATAGACAGCCCCACGCTGGCGCGCCACATCGCCGACGCCTTCGACAAGGACATCCCCAAAGCCGCCTACCGCGTCTGCCTGGACGACAAGGGCCAGCTCTATTGGCTGGAACAGCGCAACGGCGACACCATCCGCCACGACACGGAGCCCGGCACGACCGTGTGGCAACGCCTGTCGGTCTGGTTCGTGTCGCTGCTGCCGCTGGAACCGCTGCTGTAGGCCGGCATGGCTACCAACCTGAACCTGTTTGGGGAGGACGGCGACGACGGCGCCGCGCAAGGCGGACGCGTCGCGCTCGGCCCGCAATCCGTGGTGCTGCGCGGTTTTGCCCTGCCGTTGGTGGACGCGCTCCTCGCGGGAGTCGATGCCGTGACCGCGCAGGCGCCCTTCCGGCACATGGAAACCCCCGGCGGCTACACCATGTCGGTGGCGCTGACCAATTGCGGACAGCTGGGCTGGACCAGCGATGCGCGCGGCTACCGCTATGCGCGCATCGATCCGCTCTCCGGCCAGCCCTGGCCCGCCATGCCCCAGGCCTTCATGCAGCTGGCGCAGGCCGCCGCGGCCGAAGCCGGCTTTCCCGGCTTCGAGCCAGACGCCTGCCTGGTCAACCGCTACGAGCCAGGCTCGCGGCTGTCGCTGCACCAGGACAGGAACGAACGCGACTACGGCGCGCCCATCGTCTCCGTATCGCTGGGCATGCCCGCCATGTTTCTCTTCGGCGGCGACCAGCGCGCGGACAAGGCCAGCCGCACGCCGCTGTTCCATGGCGACGTGGTCGTGTGGGGCGGGGTCGACCGGCTGCGCTACCACGGCATCATGCCCATCAAGGACCTGCCGCATCCGCGGCTGGGCAGCCAGCGCATCAACTTCACCATCCGCCGCGCCGGCTGAGCGCGGCATGAGGGTTCCCCGCGTCTGGCCGGGCGCAAGCGGCGGCTCTACTATTGCGCACCCCTCATGCTCCGCCTACCGGATTCCCATGCGCACACGCACCGCCCTGGCTTTGCTCTGCACCCTCGTATCGGCGCCTTCCTGGTCGGATGAACCGCCCGCCCTGATCGAAAATTCGCTGGGCATGACCTTTGTCCGCGTGCCGGCCGGCAGCTTCCAGATGGGCAGCGACGAGACGCCCGAGGTGCTGGCGCGCGACTATCCGCTTTACCCGCCGGACCGCTACGCCCAGCTGTTCGATGAAGCGCCGGTGCATACGGTGCGCATCACCCGTCCGTTCTACCTGGAACGCACGGAAGTCACCGTGGGCCAGTTCCGCCGCTTCATCGAGGCGTCCGGCTACGTGCCGGAGTCGGAGGCCGACGGCACCGGCGGCTATGGCTACAACCCGCAGTACGACCCCGAAAAATCCGAGCGCGGCGACGCTTTCGAAGGCCGCGACCGCCGCTATTCCTGGCGCAATCCAGGCTTCGCGCAAGGCGATGACCATCCCGTGGTCAACATCAGCTGGAACGACGCCACGGCGCTGGCCCGCTGGCTGACCCAGACCGAAGGCAAGGTCTACCGCCTGCCCACCGAAGCCGAATGGGAATACGCCTGCCGCGCCGGCGCGCGCACCCGCTACCAGAACGGCGACGATCCCGCCGCCATGCCCGACGTCGGCAACGGCTTCGACGCCGACGCCGCGCCGCTCTGGCCCAAATGGCAGGCGCATGCCTCCGCCCGCGCCGACGGCAACGCCTTCACCGCCCCGGTCGCCAGCTATGCGCCCAATGCCTTCGGCCTGTACGACATGCACGGCAACGCCTGGGAATGGGTCTCGGACTGGTATGGCGAGGACTACTACGCGCATTCACCCGTGGACGACCCGCAAGGCCCCGCCAGCGGCAACGTGCGCGTACGGCGCGGCGGCTCCTGGCATACCTGGGCGTTGTACACGCGCGCCTCCTACCGCAACTGGAACACGCAGGAAACGCGCTATCCTCTGGTGGGGTTGAGGCTGCTGCGGGAGGCGGATTGAAACAAGACTGGATATTGCGAGCCGCGCCCTCGGGCCAGCTGGAGCGCATCGAAGCCTATTTCGGCGGTCCAGGCTACGGCATGCACCGCCACGACACCTACGCCATCGGCCGCACGCTGTCAGGCGTGCAGAGCTTCCACTACCGCCGCGGGCTGCGGCACAGCCTGCCCGGCGGCACCATCGTGCTGCATCCCGACGAAGTCCACGACGGCCAGGCCGGCACCGAAGCCGGTTTCCACTACCGCATGATCTACGTCGAGCCGGCGCTCATCCAGCAGATCCTGGGCGGACGGCCGCTGCCATTCATCCCGGGCGGCATCTCGGCCGATCCACGCCTGTACGCCGCCAGCGCCAGCCTGCTGCAGGACACGCATGATCCGATCGACCCGCTGCAGGAAGACGACGCGCTGTACGAGCTGAGCCATGCCCTGTGCGCCGCGGCTGGCGGCAAGCCCGGCCGCCGCAGCGCCGACTACGCCGCGGCCGAGCGCGCCCGCCAATACATCCACGCCTCGCTCGAACGGTCCATCACCCTGGAACAGCTGTCAGCGGCCGCGGGCACGGACCGCTGGAGCCTGTCGCGCGACTTCCGCGCGCTGTTCGGCACCAGCCCCTACCGCTACGTAATGCTGCGCCGCCTGGACCAGGCCCGGCGCCTGATCGCCGCGGGCATGCCGCTGGCGCAAGCGGCCGCCGCGTCGGGCTTCACCGACCAGAGCCACCTGACGCGCCGCCACGTCCAGACCTACGGCATGGCGCCCGACCGCTGGCGGCGCATGCTGCGCCGCTGAACGCGGATTCGCGCAAAGCTGCTCGATCGTACAAGACGGCGTCGGCGCAGCCTTCTATGCTGGGGTTTGCTCAACCCTATGCGACAGTCCTCCCCATGCCCGAAATCCGCACCATCAACTTCGCCGACAAACTGGCGCTGATCTCCGAACACTGGATGCCCAAAGTCGTCGCCGAGATGAACGACTACCAGTTCAAGCTGGTGAAAATACAGGGCGAATTCGTGTGGCACAGCCATGCCGACACCGACGAGACCTTCATCGTCATCGAGGGCCGTCTGCGCATCCAGCTGCGCGACGGCCACATCGACCTGGGCCCTGGCGAAATGGCCGTGGTCCCCAAGGGCGTGGAGCACAAGCCCTGTGCGCCCGAGGAAGTCAAAATGCTGCTGATCGAGCTGCGCGGCGTGCGCAACACCGGCGACCGGGGCGGCGAGCGCAGCGCTCCCAACGACGTCTGGATCTGAGCCCGCCGCCATCTGCTAAGGTGTAATCCCATCAGGAGCAAGCCATGTCAAAGATCATGCTCGTCACCGGCGGCGGCCGCGGCATCGGCGCCGCCGTCGCCAGGCTGGCTGCCCGCCGCGGCTACGCGGTAGGCGTCAACTACCATTCCAACGCCGACGCCGCGCGCGCGGTGGTCGAGGAAATCGTGCGGGGCGGCGGCCGCGCCGTCGCGCTGCAGGCCGACGTCTCGCAAGAGGACCAGGTGCTGCGCATGTACGGCGAACTGGACCAGCAGCTGGGCCGCATCGACGCGCTGGTCAACAACGCCGGCATCCTGGAGCAGCAGATGCGCGTGGACCAGATGAGCGCCGACCGCCTGCTGCGCGTGCTGTCCACCAATGTGGTTGGCGCCTTCCTGTGCGCCCGCGAGGCAGTGCGCCGCATGTCGACGCGCCATGGCGGCCAGGGCGGCGCCATCGTCAACGTCTCGTCCGTGGCCGCCCGGCTGGGCTCGCCCAACGAGTATGTGGACTACGCCGCCTCCAAGGGCGCCATGGACACGATGACCATCGGCCTGTCCAAGGAAGTCGCGCCTGAAGGCATCCGCGTCAACGGCGTACGTCCCGGCACCATCTACACCGACATGCACGCCAGCGGCGGCGAACCCGGCCGCGTCGACCGCCTGAAGGGCGCGATTCCGCTGCGTCGCGGCGGCACGGTCGAAGAAGTCGCGGGCGCCGTGATGTGGCTGTTCTCGGATGAGGCCGGCTACACCAGCGGTTCGTTCATCGAGGTGTCCGGCGGCAATTGAAACGCCGCTACGGCTTGGCGTCGGAAGCAATGACCTTGTGCTCGTGCCTGGCGGCGATGCGCGCCTCGACGCGCCGCAGCACTGCCAGCACGAACAGCGCCATCACGGTGCTGACCACCTGTCTCTTATACACATCT